>JABDJY010000244.1 GCA_013003285.1 Alphaproteobacteria bacterium
GTTAGGGGGGGTAAAGCCGCGTAAGCAGCGCTATGACTCAGCGAGCACCCGGTCGATCAGGGCGTCGGCATCGCCGATATAGCGGGCGGGGTCCTTCAGCGCGGTCCAATCCACCGGCGCGTCGGTCAGCCCGGCGAGAATATCCATCAGATGGCGGCCGTCACCCATCGCCCGCCGGCACGCTGTTTTGACCAGCGCCTGAGCATCGGTGCGCGGCAAATGTACCGACAGGGCGAAACTGGCGGCTTCGGCCAGAAACAGCCCGTTCGCCGCCGCCATATTGGCGCTCATGCGCTCGCTATCGACCTGTAAATTCTCGATCAGCGTGATGGCGTGGGTCACGGCGGCGCTGGTCGCGATCACCAGCTTGGGTATGACCAGCCATTCCAGCGCCCAGCCCGGTCCGCCGCGTTCATGCTCCTGCACGGCGGATTGGTGCAGGGTGCCGACAAGGCCCGATGTGTAGCGCGCCAGAGTGATCAAGGCTTCGCTCAGGATTGGATTGGATTTCTGCGGCAGGGTCGAGGAGCCGCCGCGCGACGGGTCGGCGGATTCGCGCACTTCCGCGACCTCGGTCTGGGCGAGCAGGGCGATGTCCTGGCCGATCTTGCCGAGCGATCCGGCCAAGGTCGCCAGCCAGCCGGCGAACTCGCCCAAATTATCGCGCTGGGTGTGCCAGGGCAGCGGCGGGACGCCGAGATCGAGTTCCTGCGCCAGGCCCGCCATGACCTCGATCCCGCGGTCGCCCAGCGGCGCCAAGGTTCCCGCCGCGCTGCCGAATTGAACAACAAGTAAGCGGGGTTCCATCTCCGCCAATCGCTGACGATGGCGCACCAGGGGACCCCGCCAGCCGGCGGCTTTGAGGCCGAAGCTGGTCGGGGCGGCCTGTTGCGAGCGGGTGCGGGCCAGCATGATGGTGCCGCGATGGCGCTCGGCCATGGCGGCAAGCAGGTCGGATAGTTTTACGATATCGTCGTTGAGGCGCGCTGCGACGTCGCGCAGCACCAGCACCAACGCTGTATCCATGATGTCTTGCGACGTGGCGCCCCAATGCACATAGCCGGCGGCATCGCTCCCAACAGATTTGCGCAGTTGCGCGACCAGGGCCGGTATCGGCAGCCCGGCCGATGTTGTGCCCTCGCGTAGACCGGCCATATCGACTGTAAAGGTTTCGATAGCGCGGCTGATGTCGGCGCCGACCTCGGCCGGAATCACGCCGAGCTTGGCCTCGGCGCGTGCCAAGGCGGCCTCGACCAATAACATGGTCTGCACATGGTGAGCGTCGGAGAACAGTGCCTTGACATCGGGCGGGGCGAACAGGCCGCCATAGATTTCAGAATCGAACGGATCAGTCATCGCGGCCCTAAATGTCGAAGAACACGGTTTCCCGCTCGCCCTGCATATGGATGTCGAAACGATAGACCGATCCGGACAGCGCCTCGTCGCGTTTGGCGATCAGGGTCGCGCGGCGGTCTTCCGGCACCTGCGCCAGCACCGGATCTGCCGCGTTCAACGTCGCCTCATCGGAGAAATAAATCCGCGTGAAGGCGTGGGTCAGCATGCCGCGCATCAGCACGACCATGTTGATATGGGGCGCCTGGCGATCATCCACCGCGCCTGGCTTGACCGTGTCGATCTGGAACGACGCCTCGGCGCTGGTGCCGGTGCCGATGCGTCCGAAGCCCTTGAAGTCGGGGTCGAGCAGATTATCCTTTCGGTCGTCGGCGGGGTGGTTATAGCGGCCATGGGCGTTGGCCTGCCAGAACTCGAGCAGCGCGTCGGGGATCGGTGTCCCCTCGCCATCGAACACCTGGCCGATGATGCGGATCTGGTCGCCCTCGGTGGTTGGGGCCGCGACCGCGTGATCGGCGATGCTGGTGAACCGGTAGCCATATTGCTCGGGCACCAGCCCATAGGCGAAGAACGGCCCGACGGTTTGCGAGGGGGTCTGGAAGCGGCGCGCCATCGCTCAGTCCTCGACCGGCGTGGCGTTGGGGCCGCGCAGCACGATGTCGAACGCGTAACCCAATGCAAACAAAGGCTCGGTGACATCGATGGCGAAGCTCGAAATTAGCCGGTCGCGGGCGCCCTCGGGCGTGCCATGGAAGATCGGGTCGAGGTCCAGTAACGGATCGCCGGGAAAGTACATTTGCGTCACCAGCCGCGAGGTGAAGCTGGGCCCGAACAGCGACAGATGAATATGGTTGGGCCGCCAGGCATTGTCGTGGTTACCCCAGGGATAGGCGCCCGGTTTGATGGTGGTGTAGCGGTAGCGCCCGGTATCGTCGGTGACACAACGGCCGGCGCCGAGAAAATTGGGGTCGATCGGCGCGTCATGTTGGTCCACTTCGTGGATGTAACGGCCCGCCGCATTGGCCTGCCAGATCTCGATCAACGTGTTGGGCTGCGGCCGGTCGTTTTCGTCGACCACCCGGCCGGTCACGATAATCCGCTCGCCCAAAGGCTCGCCGTTGCGCATGCCGTTCTTGGTGAGATCGTCGTCGAGCGGCCCGATACTGTCGTGGCCGTAAACCGGGCCGGTCAATTCCGACAGCGTATGGTCGATGGCGACCAGCGGCTTGGTCGGTCCGCGCAGCACGGTCGACTTATAGTCGGGATAGACATGCGCCGGGTGCGACGTCCAATCCATGCGCTGCTCGCTCATGCCGCGCCGTCCATTTCCGCATAGGTGCGCTTTGCCACCGCGATCGCCGCATTCGCCGCCGGCACGCCGCCATAGATCGCCACCATCAGCAGCACCTCTTTGACGTCTTCGATGGTGGCGCCGGTATTTGCAGTGGCGCGGATATGCATGGCCAATTCGTCATGGTGGCCCAGGGCGGCCATGAAGGCGATGGTCAGCAGGCTGCGCTCTCGCGTGGTCAGGCCCGCGCGGGTCCACACCGAGCCCCAGGCGGCTTCGGTGATGAGTTTCTGAAAATCCTCGTCGAACGGGGTTTTCTTGCTCTCCGCCCTGTCCACATGGGCGTTGCCCAAAACCGAGCGCCGCATGGCCATGCCTTGTTCGTACCTGTCGTTCGCCACCTTCGTTCTCCCCAGCGCTCTCCCTACTCGGCCAGACCCATTTTCTGGGCGCGCTCGGCCGACCATTCATCGCGCATTCTAAAGCCGTCCGTCGCCAGTACCAGCGCTTCGGTTGTGTCGATGATTTCGTCGTCGCTCAGGTTGAAATCGAGGAATTGGCCGAAGGGCTGCGGGATGTGGAAGGGTGAGTCCAGATAGACCTCTACATTGTTGCCCTCGGGGTCGTCGAAATAGACCGACCAGGCATTGCCATGGTTGCGCGGCAGCAAGTTCTCCACGCCCTCTTCGACCACGCGGTGATACATCTGGCGCAGCTCATCCAGGGACGCGACCTCGAACGAGAGTTGGTTCACCGTGCTCGGCGCACCCTCGGCCCGGCCTTCGGAAAGGACCAATTGATGGTGCAGCGCGGGATCGTTCGACATGAAGGAGATGTTGCCACCATAGCGCTCCACATACCCGCGGTCGGACACCTCGAAGCCCAAGATTCGAGTGTAGAAGCTCTCCATCTTTTCCATGTCCCAGATCCAAATGCCGGCATGGGTCAGGATCGGCCGGATTTTCTTCGCTGTCTCGGTCATCGCGGGGCACCGTTTGTTCTGACGAATTGAATAGACAGGGTACGCGGCGGTGGCGCGGTGAGCAATCTTTCGAATTAGGGTTCGATCAGAATGGCGCGGAAATCGTTGACGTTGGTGTGGGTCGGCCCGGTGACCACCAAATCGCCGAGGGCGGCGAAGATACCATAGGAATCGTTGGCGACGAGGGCTGCGCTCGGGTCAATGCCGGCGGCGGCAGTCCGGGTCAGCGTGTCGGGGCCGATGCGCGCACCGGCATTGTCCTCGCTGCCGTCGATCCCATCCGTATCGCAGGCCATGGCGTGAATATTGTCCGTGCCGTCGAGCGCCAGGGCCAGCGCCAGGGCATATTCTCCGTTCGGTCCGCCGCGACCTTGTCCGTCCAGGGTGACCGTCAACTCGCCGCCGGATAGGATTATCGTACCGGGCGCCGCCGCGCGGGCGCGGTCGGCGTGTTCGGCAGCGACAGCGCGCGCTTCGCCTTCGAGGGCATCGCCCAAAAGATCGACCGTGTAGCCGGCACCCTCGGCGACTCTTGCGGCGGCGGCCAAGGCCATGGCCGGTGTGGCAATGAGATGCGCGGCGGTGTTGGCGAAGCAGGGATCGCCGGGCTTCGGGCTTTCGTCCGCAGCGGCCTCGAGGTGAGCCCGCACGGCGGATGGTAGCGAAATACCGAAACGCTCGATCACATGGCGCGCATCGGCGAAGCTGGTGGGGTCGGGCACCGTCGGTCCCGAGGCGATGATCGCCGGATCGTCGCCCGGCACGTCGGAGATGATCAGCGCCTCGAGCCGCGCCGGGGCGGCGGCGCGGGCCAATCGCCCGCCCTTGATCGCCGAGAGATGCTTGCGCACGCAGTTCATCTCGTCGATGGCGGCGCCGCAGCGCAGCAG
>JABDJY010000280.1 GCA_013003285.1 Alphaproteobacteria bacterium
GGCGGCGACCGTCGAGCCGATGGCCGAGATCGGCTTCCGTCAGGTGTTCGCCAAGGATTTCCGCTGCCAGACCCCCGCCAACCCGCAGCACCCCCACAATGTCGCCGATGCCGCGACCTATATCGGCGAGATGGTCGACACCTGGCACGGCGCCAAGAACGGTCTGGTGCGCATGGGCCTGGCCATCGAATCAAACGCCCATTGGCTGGCCGCCGGCATGAGTTCCGACGAGCTGGTCGAAACCGGCTACCGGCTCGCCGTTGAGAAAGACCTACAGATCACCAACCACACCGCCGGTGGCACCCTGTCGCTGGAGACCGGCTATCTGCATTTCCTGCGCCAGACCGGCCGCACCGATGTGCGCTATCTGGTGCAGATGGGCCTGCTCGATTCCCACTGGCTGCTGATCCACGCCATCAACGTCAACGATACTGACATCCAGCAGATGGCCGAGGCCGGCTGCCACGCGGTCTATACGCCGACCAGCGAATCCATGCGCGGCGGCGGCATCGGGCCCTGGGTGCGGCTTATCAAGGCCGGGGTCAATTGCAGCCTGGGCACCGACGGCCCGATGGTGGATTACTCGGTCGACATCGTCGAGCAGATGAAGGCCTGCACCTATGTGCAGAACACCAACCATCTCGACCCCACGGTAATGCCCCTGGAACGCTCGCTGGAGATGGCGACCATCAACGCCGCGCGGGCACTGGGCATGGCCGACGAGATCGGTTCGCTGGAAGCCGGCAAGCGCGCCGACATCGCCGTATTCGACATGCGCGGACCCCATATGCAGGTGATCCACAACCCCATCGCCAATTTCGTCTGCTGCGCGCGCGGCGCCGATGCGCATACGGTGTTGATCGACGGCCAAACCGTGCTATCGGAAGGCCAGTTCATCAACTTTTCCAGTGTCGAGGATGTGATCGAAGAAGCCACCGAGCGCGGCCGCGCCATCGCCACCAAGGCCGGCGTCATGGATCGGGCGACCCCGATCTGGCCCGAACACGCCACCGCCACAGCGGCGCAGTAATCCTCTCAATCCACCGATAATTTTATTACGGAGCACAACATGTCCAAAGACCCGCGCGTCGAAGCGGCACTGAACCACTGGGCGCCGCGCTTCGTCGCCAACGGTATTCCGTTGACCGACTTTCAGGAGGTCACCGCGTCGATCGAGCGCTGGGAAGATTGGTGTTCGGCGTGGGCCGATCGCGGCGCGATCCACGAAGAAATGGGTCGCCAGGCGCTCGACGCCGGCTATGGTTTGAGCGCCGGCGAGCATCTGACCACGGCGGGCGTCTGCTACCATTTCGCCAAGTTCCTGTTCGTCAACGATGTGGAACAGATGCGCGCGACCCATATGCGGGCGGTCGAATGCCGCAACCTGGCGCTGCCCCATCTGCTGCCGCCGGGCGAGCGAGTGGAAATCCCCTACGAAGGGAAATCCCTCTACGGCATTCTGCGCAAGCCAGCCGATATAGCCGACCCGCCGGTGGTGATCCTGGCCATGGGGCTGGATTCCTCGAAGGAGGAGATGGGCGCCTATGAGCGGCTATTCCTCGAACGCGGTCTGGCGACCTGCACCTTCGACGGGCCGGGCCAAGGCGAGGGCGAATATGATTTCGGCATCCGTCACGATTACGAGGTGCCGGTCGGCGCCGTGGTCGATTTTCTCGAGGGCCGCAGCGATGTGGACGCCGGCCGCGCCGGTCTGTGGGGCGTCAGCTTGGGCGGTTATTACGCGCCCCGCGCCGCCGCGTACGAAAAGCGCATCAAGGCGTGCATCGGCCTGTCTGGACCCTATGACTGGGGTGCGGTGTGGGACAGCCTGCCCGATCTCACCCGCAACGCCTTTACAGTGCGCTCCCACGCGGCGAACGAAGAAGAAGCGCGCGATCTAGCGAAGAAACTCTCGCTCAACGGCGTGGCGCCGGAAATCACCTGCCCGATTTACATCGTCACCGGTAAACTCGACCGGCTGATCTCCTATACAGACGCCGAGCGCCTGGCAGCCGAAGTGTCGGGCCCGGTCGAACTGCTGGTCATCGAAGACGGCAACCATGTAGCCAACAACCGCGCCTACCGCTACCGGCTGCAAACCGCCGACTGGATGGCCGACCAATTGCACGCCGCCGGGTAAAACTATCGGCGCTGGGCTTGTTCCAAAAGCGCGGTCATTTCCGCGTAGCCGCGCTGGCGGGCGTGATCGAGCGGCGTGCGGCCCTGCCGGTCGGTGATTGTCGTATCCGCACCGGCTTCGACCAGGGCACGGGCGGTGGCCACATGGCGCGGACCGCCATCGCCCAAGACCACCGACTCCATCAGCGCGGTCCAGCCGAGATTGTTGATATGGTCGAGCGGCGCCTTGGCCTCGATCAGGGCGCTCACCACTTCCACATGGCCGAGATGGGCGGCGGCGATCAGCGCCGTGCCGTCATAGATGCTGGTGATGTTGGCCGCATTGCCGCCGACCGATGTGGCTAGTTTCACCATCTCGGGATCGTCGGCGACGGCGGCGATGGTGATGATGTCGTAGAGGCCATGCTCTAGCCGGTTTGTGTCGGCGCCCAATTCCGCCAGCACCCGCACCGCCGCATCCTGGGAGGCGAACGTCGCCACATGAAGCGGTGTCCGTCCGGCGCCTTCAGTGGCGTTTAAATCAGCGCCCGTGGCAGCCAAACGTCGGATTTCAGCAACGTCGCCCGACCATGCCGCCGCGTGCAGGCCGCCATACCCCGCCACTTCGGCGGGCGATGGCGACACCTGGGCCTCGGCAACGGCGCCAGCGGCGAACCAGCCCAACGCGAGGACTGCGGTAACAAACGCTCTCAATCTGCTCATATGCAATATCTCCCTGCGCCAACTATAAACAATCAAGTAGCGATTAAACCCTCTCTTTGTAGAAAAAGGGCGCGTGCATGACATCGCCGTCGAGATGTACTACTCAGCGGTCATGACACCGGACCAATCGTTGCGCGCCATGTTCGACGCCGTCGTTGCCGCGGCGCAGCCCGATCTTTGCGTACCGGCCCACCTGCCCGACACGCCGAAAGGCCGCACCATCGTGGTCGGCGCCGGCAAGGCTTCGGCGGCGATGGCGCAAGCGCTCGAACGCCACTGGCCCACACCTCTGGAAGGCCTGGTGGTCACCCGCTACGGCCATGCCGTACCGTGCGAACATATCGAAATCGTCGAGGCCGCCCATCCGGTGCCCGACACTGCCGGTCGCGATGCCGCCCAGCGAATTCTCGACCGGGTCTCCAACCTCACCGCCGACGATCTGGTTATCACCCTGATTTCGGGCGGCGGCTCGTCCCTGCTGACCCTGCCGGCACCGGGCC
>JABDJY010000143.1 GCA_013003285.1 Alphaproteobacteria bacterium
GGATAAAGCATCAGATAGCCGCCCAACACGCCGGCGATGGCGCCGCTGGCGCCAATGGTCGGGGTCAGGGAATTGGGGTCGATAAAACTGTGCAGTAATCCACCACCAATGCCGCAAATTAGGAAAAAGGCAATGAAGCGAAAATGCCCCATAGAGTCTTCCACATTATCGCCAAACACCCACAGAAACAGCATGTTGAAGATCAGATGCTGCCAGCCGCCATGGAGAAACTGATAGCTCACCAAAGTGAGAGTCGACGAAACCCCGGGCCAGTCCACCGGTAATTGCGCGTCGCTCAACAGCCGTGCCGGAATAAGGGCATAGCCGATCAGCGTTTCATCGATACCGCTTTGTACCGCGCCCAGCGTATTCCAGAAGATCGCCGCGTTCAGCAGGATCAATCCAATGGTCACGTAATGCGCGCGGATATAGAGTCGCGGATTGGCGTCGTTCAGGGGCAGAAACGGCATGGAGATAAGTTAGGACGTTGACGGCAGGTTAGCCAGCGATACCGCCAAACCAACAACCCCGGGATGGGCGACTATTCGTCGGGTTTGCCCCTAACGCCGTTTGAACTGTTCCTTGCCGAACATAATCTCCCATTCCTTGCCTTTGGGCGGGCCGGTGCGCCGTTTGTCTTTGAGGACTTCGAGCCCCTGCTTCACGGCCGGCCGGGCGTCGATCTCGTCGAGCCAACGCTTCACATTGGGGAAATCAGCGATCGGTACCTCCTGGCGCTCCCACCCGCGCATCCACGGGAAGCTGGCGATATCGGCGATGGTGTATGCGTCGCCGCCGAGATATTGGGCCTCCCCGAGGCGCTTATCGGCAACGCCGAACAGCCGCTGCACCTCGTTCACGTAACGATCGATGGCGTAGGGGATTTTATCCGGCGCGTAATTTCGGAAATGGTTCGACTGCCCCATCATGGGCCCGATACCGCCCATCTGCCACATCACCCACTCCATGACCTTGAAATTACCGCATGGATCATCGGCCAAGGACGGCAGGAACTTGCCGGTCTTGTGGGCCAGATAGTAGAGGATCGCGGCGGTCTCGAAGACCGAGATTTCCTTACCGTCCGGTCCATCGCTATCGATGATCGCCGGGATACGATTATTGGGGCTAATGGCCAAAAATTCCGGCTCGAACTGTTCGCCCTTGGCGATATCGACCGGGATAATCTCGTGCTCCAGCCCACATTCGTACAACATGATATGTACTTTGTGGCCATTGGGCGTCGGCCAGGTATAGGCGCGGATCATTTCATTTTCCCCTTGGTTAGTTAAGCGCTGGCCCTATTTGCGGCGGGCATTCTCGCTGAGAACTTCGAGCCCGCGCTGCACGCCGGGCCGGGCGCGTAATTCTTCCATCCAGCGGCTCACATTGGGCATGCCGTCGAGCGACTGGCCCTGCATCTCGTGGGTATTGAACCAGCCGAAGGTGGCGATGTCAGCGATGGTGTAATCGTCCCCGGCGAGATAGCGGGTCTCGCCCAACCGCGTTTCGGCGACGCCGAACAGACGCCCCATCTCGTTCTGGTAGCGCTCGATGGCGTGCGGCACTTTCTCTTTGGCGAAGCGGGTGAAATAGCCATTCTGGCCCATCATGGGGCCGACCCCGCCCATTTGCCACATCAACCATTCCAGGGTGGCGATGCGGCCGCGCGGGTCGGTCGCCGCGTCGGGCAGAAACTTGCCGGTTTTCTCCGCGAAATAAATCAGGATGGCGCCGGATTCGAATATACTGACCGGCTCGCCGCCCGGCCCGTCCTCGTCGACAATGGCTGGGATCTTGTTGTTGGGGCTGATCTTCAGAAACTCGGGCTTGAATTGATCGCCCTCGCTGAACCGAATGGGATGGACCTCGTATTCCAGCTCGCATTCCTCGAGCATGATATGAAGCTTGCGGCCGTTCGGTGTCGGCCAAGTGTAGGCGTGGATCATTAAATTCCCCAAAACCAACTAAATAAGAGACTAGCCCGGGAACATAGTCGTCCGGGCTGCATGAGCAATAGCGAAGGCGGACTTACCGCGATCGGCTACCAGATCGTGGTGAACTCCGCCGGGTCGGGCCGTTCTTTCTCGAACACCGGACCGGACGGTGTACCCATATAGATGAAGCCGACAATCTCGTCCGGGCCTTCGAGCCCGAACGCGGCTTTGACATGGGCATCGCGGGCATTTATCCCCGTCAACAGCATGGCGCCATAACCCTTATCATGGGCCGCCAGCAGAATGTTCTGGCAGGCCGAGGCCACGGCCACCACTTGCTCGACCGCCGGTATCTTCTCGGCTCGCGACAGATCGATCTTGGCGCAGGCGGCGATGATCAACGGTGCACGCAGGGGCCGATTCTGCTCTTTCTCGATAGTCTCGCGCGGCGCATCCGGTTCACGCTTCTGCAAGGCCTCGACGAACAGGTCCCCCAACCGGCGCAGCGCATCCCCTTGGATGACGTGGAACCGCCAGGGCCGGATGGCGCCGTGGTCGGGCGCACACACCGCGGCGGCGAGCATATCGTCGATATCGGCCCGCGACGGCGCCGGCCCGTCGATCAGGCGCGGCGGCACCGACAGACGATTCAACAATCCGTCGCGCAAACTCTGTGGCTGTTTCGCCGAACCGTCCATTTTTACTCCTTTACGCGGGGTCACCCCGAAATAGGACTAACCGCCGCGTCGTCAATGTAAACCTAGTCGGTAAACTGCACCGTCACATCACCGATACCGTCGAATACCCCCCGCCACTCGCTCCGGCCATCGAGGAAGGCCGGCGGGGCGGCGGCGCCGGTGGTGATGTAATCGCCCGACTTCAGGCCAGCGCCATACTGCGCCACCTTATTGGCCGTCCAGGTCAACACCCAGGCGGCGTCACAACGGCCCTCGCGCGGGAACCCCTCGCCCAACGGCTCACCGTCGACAAAAGTCGAAATAGTGACTTCCTGAAGGTCGCGGTTGCGCCAGTCGGAAATATCCGGTCCCGCCACGAAGCCACCCGCCACGCCGTTATCGGCGATCAGGCTGGGGATCGGCTGGGAGAATACTTCCTCATAATGGGGATCGGCGATCTCGATACCGACAATGGCGCTGTCGACGGCGGCCAGCACTTCGTCTTGGCTGTAGTCGCTGTCGCGCGGCGGCAGGTCGGCGCCCATGCGGTAGCCGATTTCGAACTCGATCACCGGGATCGTAAAGTCGCGCCGGCTGAAACTTGCCGGGCTGGTTTGAATTAGGCGCTTGGGCATGGCGCCGAGCATCGGTCCGATAGCCCCGGCTTTCTCCAGCAAGGCGGCGCTGGTGAAGCCCACTTTCCACCCGCCGGGCTCGATGCCGTTCCGCTCGTTCAGCGCCATCTGAATGGCCATCGCATCGGCCGCCGTTGCCGGCTGAATATCTTCAGGCAGGGCCAATAAGGGCGTCTTGCTCTGATGCGATCCGGCAAGCAAATCGACCGCCCGTGCTATCTGTTCTGCGTTCAATGCCATGGCGCTATCCCCTTCCCGTCAGTAGCCCGCGTCGCGGTCGACCTGCCACAGAAACGGCAACCCGGCCCGGTCGCGGCGAATGTTTTCGACCACTTGCGGCCCCACCGTCTCGGGCCGGACGCGGCGCGCAATGTGGGGCATGACCGTAATCTTGGGATGTTTCCACAGGGGGCTATCGGACGGCAACGGTTCCGGCGTCGTGGCGTCTAGGGTCGCGCCCGATAAATGCCCACTATCGAGCGCCGCTATTAGATCCTCATCGACCATATGCGCCCCCCGACCGAGATTGATCACCGCCGCCCCCGCGGGCAATTGCGCGAAGGTCTCGGCGTTGAGAATACCGCGGGTCTTTTCGGTGATCGGCAACAGACATACCAGAATGTCGGTGCGCGCGAGGAACGCCGGAAAGGCATCATCGCCGGCGAATAATTCCACATCGTCGGCCTCTCGCGCGCGGCGCACCCAAGCGGCAACGTCGAAATGCATGTCGACCAGCACCCGCGCCGGCGCGGCGGCCATCTCGCCGAAGCCCATGAAACCGACACGCTGTTCATGGGGCTGCTTCTGATCGATCGATTGCCATTCGCAGCGCGCCTGCTGCGCCAGATATTCCGGCATATGTCGGTGATGGCGCAGCACGTGCAGGATGGCATATTCGGTCATGGCCCGGTCGCCCTCGGGCATGCCCGTGCGCACGATGGGCACCGGCGGACATTTGGGGTGGTACAACAGATGTTCCAGACCGGCGAACATGGGCATGACCGCGCGCAAATTGGGCAGCTCGGGCATGTCGTCCAAATTGAACCGGCCGACCAGGATATAGTGGATATCCGCCGGGTCGCCGATATCGGGCCACAGTCGAATATCGAGATCGGGCATCAGCGCGTGCAGCCCGTCGCGCCAATGCTCGAGCGTCCCCAGCACCGGAGGTGTCATTAGCAGCGCCATGGCGTATCCCCTCGCCGGCTCGGCGCTATTTACTGGCCAGATACCAGTCGAGGATTTCCTCGCCGGTCATGATCGCGCAGCCCTCATGGCCTTGCATATACTCGATGATTTCCTCGAGATAACGGATGCGGTGGGGCGCGCCGGTGAGATACATGTGCAGGCTGATCGACATGATGCGCGTCGAATGCTCGCTCTCCATGTAGAGCCGGTCGAACTGATCCTTCGAACGTTTGAACATCTCGTCCGAGGAATGCTGCTGCAGCGCCATCATGGTGATGTCGTTGGTCTCGACCGTATAGGGCACCGAATACATCGGCCCCTCGGTGGTCGAGATTTCCACCACCTGATCGTCGAGCACCCAGTCGGCGACATATTCCACCCCGGCCCGGGCCAGATAATCGATAGTCTGGAAAGTCTCGGTCAGTCCCGGACTTTCCCAACCGCGCACCTTCTTGCCGCAGAATTTCTCGATCGCCTCGCAGGCCCGGTCGATTTGTTCCTGCTGATCGTCGTGCTTGTGCATGGGACCCTGCAGATAGCCGTGGCCCATGAACTCCCAATCCAGTTTCAGCGCCTCTTCGGCAACCCGCGGATAGGTCTCGCAGACCCGGCCATTGATCGCCATGGTCGGCCGCACGCCGTATTTCTGGAAACATTCGGCGATGCGCCAGAAACCGACCCGCATGCCATATTCGTGCCACGTCCAGTTGGGCAGATCGGGTAACAGCGGCACGCCCATGGGCGGCGGCAGCACCGAGCGCGGCATCGGCCGGGAAATATCCCAATCTTCCACATTGGCAATGAACCACACCGCCATGCGCTTACCGTCGGGCAGCTTCAGGGGCGGCCGATCGACGATCGCCGAAAAGGGTACCCGGTCTTTGAAAATTTCCATTACGCTCTCCCCAAGTCCCGCCTTATTGCAGCGGGATCATGATGTGTTCCTGATAGCCTGGACGTTCGCACAAGCGTTCGTACCAGGCGCGCACGTTGGGCCGCTCGACCCGGTCGATATCTAGTGCATACCAGCGATAAACGGCAATGCCGAGGGGTATATCGCCCATGGTAAACTCGTCGCCGCAGACAAAGTCACGGCCGGCGAGCCAATTGTCGAGCGTGGCTAGATGTTCGCTGGTCAACCGGGCCGCTTCGGCAACTGCATTCAAGTCTTGCTGTTCCGGGGCTGTGCGAATGAGTTGGTGAAAGGCGGGTCGCAAAACCATCCACGCGGTTGTCGTCGCCCAATCCATCCAGCGGTCGGCGTTGCCGCGCACCTGCAGACCTTCCGGCCACAAAGTTCCGACGCCGTGCTTTGCCGCCAGGTAGCGCAAGCAAGCGTTCGATTCCCACAGGATAAACCCGTTATCGTCGATGGTGGGTACGAGCCGATTCGGGTTCATCGCCAAATATTCGTCCGTGTAGCCGTACTTCCCCGCCATATCTCGACGGTCATAGGACACGCCCATCTCTGTGCAGCCCCATAAGAGCTTTTGCACATTCGACGAGGTATCCCGCCCCCAAATAATCAGCATTAATCGCCTCCCCCTTTAGGCATGGGTGAACATTCACAACCCTCGCGACCGGGCAAAGCTAACGGGTTGCTAGAGCAGCGCCAAGCTGAGGGACGGATAAAGTATCAGAATTATCAGGACAAGCAGCATCGTCACCGCGAAGGGGAACGCACCGGCGAAGATATCCGCCAAACTGACGGTTGGATCGTTGATCGTGCTCTTGATGACGAAACACGAAATACCCAGTGGCGGGGTCAGCAGACCGATTTCGGCGCCGACGACCGTGACGATGCCGAACCAGACGAGATCGACGCCGAAGCTATCGAGGACCACCAAGAACAGCGGCACCACGATCAATATGATCGACGCGGTTTCGATGATGGTGCCAAGCAGAACCATCAACAGCACATAGACGAACATCAGCTCGTTCAATGTGAGGTCGAAGCCGGTAATCCATTCGCCGAAAACCGTCGGCAGCGCCGCGACGCCGAGCATGCGGCTATACATGGAGGCGGTGATGATCAGGAACAGGATCGTCGCGGTGATATAGCCGGTCTCCACCAGCACTTCCCACAGATCGCGCCAGGTCTCGGTCGGTGTGAAAA
>JABDJY010000290.1 GCA_013003285.1 Alphaproteobacteria bacterium
TTCGAGCACCACGTGGTCGATGGAACGCTCGGTGAGGCGGTGACTGACGGCGAGGCCGGCATGTCCGGCACCGATGACGACCGCCGAGATGTGTGCTGCCGACGCCGCCATCGGCTCCTCAGCTCACCTCGACGGCGACGCGGGTGGGGTTGGTGACCATGTCGTACACCGCCGAGCGCTTCTGCGACTGCGCGACCACGGCGTTGATCTCGTCCGGCGTCGCGTCGGCATCGATCTCGTAATGCACCTTGATACCGTTAAATCCGTTGCGTACATCGGAGTCGATACCGAGGATGCCGGCGATATCCATATCGCCCTCAACCGTCGCCTTGACCGAGTTCAGCTGGATGTCGCGGTGCTGGGCGACCGCGGCAACGCCGGCGGTCAGGCAACTGGCCAGGCCGACCAGAACGATCTCGACCGGCGTGGCGCCGATATCTTCGGAGGCAAAGCACTCGGGATGATCGGCCTCGAATTCGAACGTTTTCGTTCGCGCCTGTTCTTCGCCGAGACCATGGAATTTTTCGACTGTCGAATGGCTGTGGGTGCCATTCTTCCATTCGTTGGTCGCCCGCCAAGTGAACTGGGCGGCCTCGGGGGCTTCGCTCAGGGCCTCGCGTGCGCCGAGCAGGGCTTCGACATTCACCCCATTATTGACTGTTGATTCGGAACTGGACATCGGTTTTCTCCTGATTGCGTTTCGGTCCGGTATCTCATTCGCCATAAGATACACAAATATTTTGTACTATTATTATAAAACACACGATCATCAGGGGCTACCCAACTAAGGGACGATTTTTCCAGAAGAATTATCGTAAAACACAGTTCATCGTCCGGGAGCCCCTAAAACCATGTGGGCACGGCGACAATCGGCCACAATATATCGGACCGCGATAACGGGCCGCAAAAACAGACTGCGGCGCCGATCAGGCGAAATCGAAACCGTGGGTTTCCAGATACGCGCGCAAGCCGCCGAGATCGCTGGGTTCGGAAAGACGTCGGGCGGCGTTTTCCGACCAACCGTAAAACGCCGCCGTACCGAATTTTTCCGGATTGATTTGATTGCCCAGCGGCCGCGCCGCATGGCGGGTCTGATCGTACTGGTCGATACCGGCGGCAAGATCGGTATCGTCATAGGTGTCGCGGTGAACCACGACCGACGGCGGCAGGCGTCGCGTGACATCGCGCGTTTCGTTCGGCCACCCCGCCGCAAAACCGGCGATGGGGAATACGCCATGGGGCAACCCGAGCAGTTCCGCCACTTGCGGCAACCGCTTGCGCACCTGGCTGATGCAGCAGCAGCCCAGCCCCGCCGCCTCGCTGGCCAGGATCATCGCCTGCATAGCCAACGCCGCGTCGACAGCGGCGTTCATGAAACTGTCGAGCGTGTTCTGGGCGTGGGCATAGCCGCGCATGTCGCATACGCGTTGACCCCGGCGCATATCGCCGCAGAAGACCAGCAGCACCGGCGCATCGGCCATCCAACCGGTGTCGCACAATTCGGCCATCGCCGCCTTCTTGGCCGGATCGCGTAGATCAAGGATCGAATATTGCTGCAGGTCCGACTTCGCCGACGCCGACTGGGCGCACGCCAATAGGGTGGTGCGCAGCGCTTCGGAGACCGGCTCGTCGGTGAACCGCCGGAAGCTACGCCGCCCGAGGATGCGCGACAGTGAAGCGCTCGCCTCCGACGAGAGTTCGGTTTCAATATCCGCAGGGGCCTCTATTCCAAAACGGGCCTGAATATCAGCGTTAAGACTGGACATGGCAGTAAATTCCTTGGGTTCTAAATTAGTACGATCCCTCAAGCCCGGACTACGCCCGGCCCGGCGGGGCCATCGGTTTGTCGCGCAGGATGAGCAGTTCACGAACCATGATTTCGTGCAAGCGCGCCTTGTCGGCGGCGGCAGAGGCGTCGTCCCACAGATTATGGCGTTCTTGCGGGTCTTCCTGCAGATCGTAAAGCTCACCCCAATCCGACGTTTCGTAATGACTCATGCGCCACCGATCGGTCACCAGCGAGGAAAAATGCGCCCCGGCCCGCGGGTCGAGCACATAATTGGCCGTGTAATCCTCGACCATCATGCCCAGATGCTCGCGCGTATCGTCGAACACATTGATGCCCTGCATGCCGAAATAGGGATTGAGCCCGGCGCGCGCCAGAACACTCGCGGCGATATCGATGGTGCCGCTGACCCGCGCGCTGCGCGACCCGCCATCGCCACGCTGCGGGTCGCGCCACACCAAGGGCACCCGGATGAGTTCCTGGTAATGCATGCCGAATTTAAACAACACGCCCCGGTCGCCCATGAAATCGCCATGGTCGCTGGTGAACAGGATGACCGTATTGTCGTCCAGGCCCAGCGCCTTTAGCTGCGCGACAATGCGGCCCACCGCGTCGTCGATCATGGTGATCATGCCGTAGTTCAGGGCGATCGCCGATTGGGCTTCGAATTCGCTCACCTTATGCAGCGCCATGGGGTTCTTGTGCTCATTGAGCAACGCTTGGGCGAGTTCGGGAACGCGCGGCAGCGGGTCGTCGATCTTGTTGTCGAAGGTCGCCGGCGGCGCCACATCGCCCGGATCGTACATGCCCCAATAGTGGCCGGGTGGTGTGAACGGATGGTGCGGGTCGGGAAACGATACTTTCAGGAAAAACGGTTCGTCGGCGTTTTCGGCGCTGTGGTTTTGTAGATAGGCGAGCGCTTCTTCGGCGATGTAGCTGGTGGGATACAGCTCCTCCGGCACCTTGGTGCGCCATGCCTGGGGCGCCGAATACTGCTGATCGGGCAAGGCGTTATCGGGCCCAACCAGTTCCGCCGCATCGCCACCCTTATCGCGCAGCCAGGCCGTGTAATGTCCCTCGACCAGATCACCATGACCGGAAACCAGACGGACATGATCGAAGCCGTAATGGGGCGTCTCGATTTCCCGGTCGGGATCGGCCTTCCAGGCGGCCAGCGATTCGCGCTGATAGGCCGGGCCGGTCATGTCGCGCGCCACGGCGTTCTGCAGCTCCTCCGGCGGGTCGATAAAGTCGGGATTTAGCGGGGACGGCGGCAGCGACGGCCGGCCGGTCATGTTCTGGATGTGGCTCTTGCCGACCAGGGCGGTGCGATAGCCCGCCGCCTTCAACAAATCCACAAAGGTTACGCTGTCGGTCGAGAGCGGAAAGCCATTGTGGCGCGCGCCATTGGCCGACGGCATGCGCCCGGTCATTAGGGCCGCCCGGTTCGGCATGCAGACCGGCGTCGCCACGTAGAATTTATCGAACGCGACCCCGCCGGCCGCCAAAGCATCGATATTGGTCGTTTTGACCACCGGGTTGCCGTAGCAGCCCAGATGATCGGCTCGGTGCTGATCGGTCATGATCAGCACGAAATTAGGCTGCGGGGACTTCTGGGCGTCGGACACGGGCACAGTTCCTTTGAGCGGGATAAAGTACGCCGCACAGTTTCACGTCAGACCGGTTGGGATCAAGATGCTACAATCGCCCGATCGGTAGCATCGGAGATTTCAATAATGAGCCGTTTGAGCGCCTTCGATTTTCAGGGCTGGATCGACGAACACCGTCATCTGCTCAAACCGCCGGTGGGCAATGTGCAGATATGGGAAGATGCCGATCTGATGGTGACCATCGTCGGCGGCCCCAATCAGCGCACCGATTTTCACGACGATCCGGTGGAAGAGTTCTTCTATCAGCTCGAGGGCGACATGGTGTTGATGGTGCATGAGGATGGCGCGATCCGCGGCGTGCCCATTCGCGCCGGCGAAATTCTGCTGCTGCCGGCCCATACGAGACACTCGCCGCAACGCCCGCAAGCCGGCTCGGTCGGACTGGTGATCGAGCCCAAGCGGCCCCTTGGAGAGTTGGACGGCTTCGAATGGTTCTGCTTCGGCTGCGGCGCCCTCATCCACCGGGTCGAGGTCGAGCTTACCTCGCTGGTGCGCGACCTACCGCCGCTCTATGACGCCTTTTATGCCGACACGGCGGCGCGCACCTGCGCTGAGTGCGGCGAGCTCCACCCCGGCAAAGCGCCGCCCGAGGGCTGGGTGAAAATCTGAGCCGTTAAAGCGCTAGCGGCAAGAACAACACCTCGATCCTTCGACAAGCTCAGGATGAGGATTTGCTTATTTTTGGGGTAACAACTAGTTCCCCTCGGCCGTCTTCGGCGCCGCCGCCGGGTTCCATTGGCCGCGGCGCATGCGGGTGATCTTGACCTCGCGAAACACCCCGGCGCGGCGCAGAGGTTCGTTGGCGGAGAAAAGCTCGGCCGCCTCGCGGCTCGCCACATTGATGATCAGCACACTGCCAATGCGCGTCACATCGTCATCGGCCAGCATGGCGCCGCCGAGCACCAGGATATCTTCATGCGCGTCGAGATAATCGAAATGCGCCGGCTTATGTTCCGCGCGCAACGCCGCCGAGTTGGGGCCGTCCTCTTGATAGATGATGTAGAGCATGGCTAGGCCAGCCGCATCCAATTACGCTGCCGGCGGGCCAACCGGTCGTCGGTGCCCTCGCCGTCGAAATTAGTCGATGATTCCACCATCTCGCTGGGATCCACATCGTCGAAGCAGTTGACGTTGACGACCGCATAATTCGCGCCGTCTATGTCGCTGGTGACAATTGGCGCCACGCCGCAATTGGTGCAGATGAAAAAATCCGCCGTCTTGGAGCCGAACCGGTAGCGCTGCACCTGGGCGGGATCATCCTGCGAAAGCGCAACACTTCCCTCAGGGTGCGACGTCCAGACCGCCCGGTACTTAACGCAAAAGGAACAGCTGCACGCGCGAACGGGGATTTGTTCATCGCCGCCGGGTCGGTGAAAGACAAAGCGGATATTGCCGCAATGGCACGAGCCGTTAATCTGCCGCACTGGCGCCGCACTCTCCGCTGGCATCAATTTCCCCTAACTCACACGCCGGTAACTTCCAAAGTGGGCGAGACAACAATGATACCCACTTCCGAATTGACTCGAACCGGAACGGCCCATACCGTGATCACACAATAAACGCGTGCATTTGGGTTATCCAGTTACAGGGACAGTTTCACTAAAACACATATGTGCCAAGCGTGAATTGCTATAGCGGGGCGGTCCACAGGGGGAATGTTCATGAGCGTAGAGACGGCTTTCGTTGAAGATAGCGAAGTACCATCTATCGGCCACGGCAATGCGCCGGCGGAAATACCGGTTCTCGATTTAGCGCCCTATCTAGCCGGTGATCCCGGCGCGGCCGAGACGCTCGCCGGCGAATTAAGACACGCGCAGGAAGATATCGGCTTCTACTACATCATCAATCACGGCGTGCCGCAGACGCTAGTCGACCGCGGCTTCGCCGAACTTAAACGGTTTTTCGAGCTGCCGTTCGACGAAAAAATAAAGCTGAAATTCGACAAAAGCATGGTCGGCTATGTGCCGTCGAAATGGACCGTCTACGAAACATCGAAATACAATAAAAACACCAAGAAAGACCGCAACGAGACGATCCTGATCGGCGTCGAGCGCGCACCGGACGATCCCGCGCTGAGAGAGGGCAACCGATTTAAGGTGCCGAACAAATGGCCCTCGGGATTACCCAGCTTCCGCGAAACCATGATCGAGTACCAGCGGACCATGATGGAACTCGGCTCGCAACTGCTGCCCCTTTACGCGCTAGCGCTGGACAAACCGGCTGATTATTTCAACCCGTTCTTCGAGGGCGATCCGTGCTGTATCGGCCGCAATTCCTACTATCCGGTCGTCGATCTGGAAGAAAACGAGTTCGGTATTGCGCCCCATAGCGACGCCGGCTTCCTCACGCTGCTGCCGTTATCCGAGGTGCCGGGTCTCGAAGTTTTGACCCAGGCCGGCGAGTGGCTATCGGCGCCCTACATTCCCGGCGCGATCCTGGTGAATACCGGCGAGTTCCTCAACCGCTGGACCAATGGACGCTTTATTGCGACGCCGCACCGTGTGGTGTCGCCGGCGACGGACCGCTACTCGATGGCGGTTTTCTATAATCCCGACGACCGGGCGGTCGCCGAACCGCTCGACACCTGCGTCGGCCCCGACAACCCGCCCCAATACGAGCCCGTAAGTTTCCACGACTATCTTGCCTATTTCTGCGACCGCAATTTTTTCGACGCAAAAGAAAAGCAAGGCGCCGCCGCTGCGGAGTGACGGGAGGCCTCGCCTATTCCCCGGTAAATTCCGGCTTTTTCTTATTGTAGAAACTATCGATGCCGTGGCGGCCGTCGCGGCTGCCCATGGTCTCGGCGATACCGCGGCTCTCCCTATCGAGCTGCGCTTCCATGGATTCCGAATAGGCCGTGGCGAGCAGGTTCTTCGCCACGCCAAAGGCCTTGGTCGGCCCGGCGGCGAATTTTCGCGCCAGCCCCATGGCTTCATCCATGAGCGCTTCACCCGGCACCACTTTGCTCACGATGCCCCAGGCGCAGGCCTCCTCGGCGGTCAGCAGGCGGTTGGTCAGCACCAGTTCCTTGGCGCGCAACAAGCCCACATGCTTGGCCAAATGGTAGGTGGAGCCGCCATCGGGCGAAAGTCCGGAGGCGGTATAGGCGGAGATGAACTTGGCGCTGTCGGCGGCAAAAATATAATCGCCGGCCAGCGCCAGGCTGAACCCGCCGCCCGCCGCGGTGCCGTTGATGGCCATGACCAGGGGTGCATCCATATGGCCAAAACGGGAAATGGCGTGGTGCAGCACCGTCGCGGTGCGGTCGACATAATTGGCCACAACGTCGCCCAGATCGTTGAAGACCTTCAGATCGCCACCACCGCAAAACATGGTGCCCGCGCCGGTCAGCACTGCGGCGCGGATATCCTTGTCGCGATAGCAGCGCATGGCGATATCGGCCAACTCCTCGACCATGGGCGCATGGATCGCATTGGCGTCGTCGGGCCGGTTCAAGGTAATGACGGCAATATTATCGCTGACATCGAAAAGAATATGTTCGTAACTCATCGCTGTTTTCCTTGTTCTAACGCGTTCTAGACGGTCCGCTCGACCATGATATCGAGCAGCGTGGGGCCATTGCTGGATACCGCATTTTCGAGCGCCGGGCGCACCGCGCCGGGCTCGGTGATGCGTTCCGCCGTCATGCCGAGCGAACCCGCCAGAGCGACGAAATCAATCGGCGGGTCGGTGAAATCCATGGCGATATAATTGTCGTTGCCATGGAAGGCCAACAGGCGCTGCTTGATGATGCGGTAGCCCTGATTATTGGCGATGATAAAGGTGATCGGCAGTTTCAGATGGGCCGCCGTCCACAGCGCCTGGATCGAATACATGGCGCTGCCATCGCCAATGATCGCCACCACCGGCCGATCGGGCAGCGCCAGTTGAACGCCGACCGCACCCGGCAAGCCCCACCCGATGCCGCCGCTGGCATAGGCGTGAAAGTTCCGGCGGTCACGGAACGGCCAGAAGTTGAGCAGGTTCCACCCGGTCGTCAGCCCCTCATTGACCACGACCGCGTCCGGCGGCAGCGCGTTGCAGATATCCATCATCAGCCAGTCGCTGGCGATGGGAACGGTATCCTGATCGGCCAGTGCAACCTCGCTGCGTTTCTTTCGCAGCGCACTCCAATTACGGTCGCTCACCGCGTCGAGGCGGGCATTGGCTGTGGTTTCAAGCGCCGCGCCGCCCTTTGCCGCCAGCACCGGGTTCAGCGCCGCCAGGGTTTCGCGCACATCGCCGCGCAGGGCGATTTCAGAGGGATAGTTCTTACCCATCTCCCAATCTTCCAGGCCGATCTGCACAATCGCCATGCCATCGGGCAGCGGATCGATTTCGCTGAACACCGACATGCGCAAAATATCGGCGCCGATCACCACCAGCAGATCGTAATCTTCCAGAATGGCGCGCACATCTTTTTGGATGCGCGACAGCGCGCCCATGAAGGCTTTGTGTTCCGAGGGAAAATGCGCCCCGTAGGCCGTGGTCTGCTGATAGACCGGTGCGCCCAGGGTCTCGGCGAATTGCGCCACTTCGGCGAAAGCGTCGGAGGTCACGACATCATTACCGGCCAGAATCATCGGCGCCTTGGCGGTCAGCAACCGGGCCGCGAGCGTATCGAGGCCCGCGTCCGACGGCCGCACTCTGGTATCGACACGGGTGCTATGGCCCAGCTCGATCCCCTTTTGGTCGTTCAAAATATCGCCGGGCAGCGAGATAAACACCGGGCCGGTCGGCGGCGTCATGGCGATCTTGGCGGCGCGGTGGACAATGCGCGGCATATCTTCCAGCCGGTTGATCTCGACCGCCCATTTGACCAATGGGGAAGCGATCGGCACCAGCGGGTCGTAGAGCAAGGGTTCGGTCAGCCCGTGGCCCTGCTCCTGCTGACCCGCCGTGATAATCATCGGCGTGCCGGTAAACTTGGCGTTGTAGATCGCCCCCATGGCGTTGCCCAGGCCGGGTGCCACATGAACGTTACTGGCGCCCAGCTTACCCGACGCGCGGGCATAACCATCGGCCATGGCGACCACCAGGGATTCCTGCAGGCCCAACACATAGGTCAGGTCGCTATGATCTTTCAGCGCGTCCATCACCGGCAATTCGGTGGTGCCGGGATTACCAAACAAATGGGTAACGCCTTCGTCTTTCAGAAGGGCGAGGAAGGCCGAGCTTCCGGTTATTAAGTTCATCTAGTCCCCCCGTCGGCGACGAAGGGCTAAGTTCAGGTCTGAACCCTAGGAACCCCACACATCGTCGGCAACTTCTACAATTAGCCGCAGTTTCGCGATCTCATCTTGTTCGGTGATCTTATTGCCGTGATGGGTCGATGAGAACCCGCACTGTGGGCTTAAGCACAATCTTTCCAGATCGACATATTTCGCCGCCTCGTCGATGCGCCGCTTGAGATCGTCTTTCGCCTCCAGGCCCGGCGTCTTGGTGGTCACCAGACCGAGCACCACGAACTTGTCGTCGGGCACGAACCGCAGGGGCTCGAATCCACCCGCCCGCTCGCTGTCGTACTCCATGAACAGGGCGTCGACCGTAATGGTGTTGAACACGACCTCGGCGACCGGCTCATAGCCGCCGCTGGCCGCCCACGTGCTTTGGAAATTGCCGCGGCACATATGGGTGCCCGTGGTCACACTATCGGGCAGGTCGCGGATGGCGTCGTTCAGCGCGTTGGCATAGGTCAGCGCGAGGGCATCCGGGTCTTCGCCCTGGCTGGTCAGTTTCGCCCGCACGTCGCTGTCGCATAGATAGGCATAGCTAATATCGTCGAGCTGAATATAGCTGCAGCCATGGGCCGCCATATCGCCCAATTCGGCGCGGTACGCCGCGGTCAAATCCTCCCAAAACGGCTCGAGGTCGGGGTAGACATCGCGGTCGATGCCGTCCCGGCCGGCGCGAAAATGCATCATGCTGGGGCCCGGCACGGAAATCTTGGCGGTACGGTCGGTCAGCCCATTGAGATAGGCAAAGTGGTCGACCATGACCGGCTTGGTTCGCTCCACTTTGGCGGTGACCATCGCCGAGGGCGGCTGATCTGAAATGCCCTCGAACGTGCCCATATCGAGCGGCGCGCCGAGCTCGAAGCCCGCAAAACCCTCGAAGAAGTCGAAATGCCAATAGGTGCGACGGAACTCACCATCGGTGACCACCTGCAATCCGGCGTTCTCCTGCAGCGCCACCACGTCGCGAATGCAATCGTCTTCCACCGCGCGCAATTCGTCGCCGGTGATCTCGCCAGCAGCGGCCCTGGCGCGGGCCTCCTGCAAGCGCGGCGGCCGTAACAGGCTACCGACATGGTCGGCGTGGAACGGCGGTCTCGTACGTGCGGACATGGCTGGCTCTCCGGGATTTAGGCTAAAAGCCTAGCTTAGGTGCGGGCTGTGCGAAAGGTCGGGCCGGCCTGTGCAGCGGCCAGAATATCGGGGATCGCCTCATCCTGATTGATCGCCATCACATGGACGCCCGCCACCCCGGCAATCTCGCGCACCTGTTCGATATACTCGATACAGATTTTATGGCCTTCCGCCTTCTCGTCGCGCGCACCTTCGATGCGCTCGATGATCGCGTCGGGGATGATCACCCCCCATAGATTTTTCACCATCCAGCGGGCCGAGCGCGCCGAGCCGATAGGGCCGGTGCCGAGTAAAATGAACAGACGGTCGGTCAGACCGGCATCGCCGAGCCGGGCCATGTAGCGGCGCACAATATCGATGTCGTAGCAGAACTGGGTCTGCACGAATTGCGCGCCGGCATCGGCCTTCGAGGCCAAACGGTCCGGCGCCCAATCGGCCGGCGGGTCCATCGGCGTATCGGCGGCGCCGATGAACAATTTCGGCGGGCTCTCGATTTCGCGGCCCGACGGCAGCTTGCCCGGGTCGCCCATCTCACGGACCATGGAAATCAGCTCGCCGGTATCCAGATCGAACACCGGCTTGGCGTCGGGCTGATCGCCGGCTTTGGGATCGTCGCCGCCCAGCACCAGGATATTTTGAATGCCGAGCGCGCTGGTGCCCAGGATATCGCTTTGCAGCGCAATGCGGTTGCGGTCGCGGGTAGTGAACTGCAGAACCGGCTCATGGCCCTCGCGCACCAACAGGCCAGCAGCGACAAGGCTCGACAGATGCGAGCGCGCACCGGCGCCGTCGGTGACGTTGAGGCCATCGACCAGACCCAGCAACGGCTGCGCCTTGGCGATCAGCGCGGCGGCGTCGCCCGACAGCGGCGGCACGACCTCCGCCGTCACGGCGAATTCACCGGCCAGCAGGGTGCGCACCAAAGCGCTGTCGATCGGCGGAGAGGCGGATGGCAAGGTGGGTTCCGCCATGGCGCTAGTCTCGCTTGCGGGACACGACAAAAGATTCATCGACAAACCACAACCCTCCATGTTCCTGAAGCACGCTCTGAGTCGCCTCCAAGTAACGTGAATCGTTCATGGCGTCTGAGAGCAGATCATCTTCGATTTGGTAGACGTAAATCGCCGCATTCCACGCCGCGAACAATGTCGAGGTGCCAATGCTGGCGTTAATTTCGGTCGGCAGCGTGTGCATGTCGTAGCGGAACAGCGAGCGGGCGTCGGAATAGGTGTTGTAGCGCAGGTCGCGTTCGCTATTGCCCAGCTCCGCCTTCAACGCCTTCATCAACTCATGGCGGCCCGCCTGCCCCAGCTCGCGCCCCGGCCAGATTTTCTGGATGATGTCGCGGCCGGGATCCTGGCCGTAGGAATGGATACCCAACATGCGGCCGCCCGGCGCCAAGGCCCGCGCCAACGGCGCCAAGACCTTCTGCGCCTTGAACTCAACGCTGGACGTCGCACGATACGGCTGCGAGGCGACGATCAGATCATAGCGCCCCTCGTTATGACCCGGCCGCGGCAGAATGGGATCGACGATAAAGCGGTGATCCTCTCGGTACAGCACCAAAACCGACGGACGCTCATAGAGCGGGTTACCTGTTTTCTCCGACGTGCGGACCCGCCAGCCATCGCTCAATACCGACTGCAGATCGCGGATCTGTTCGTCGAATTCGTAGGCCGTCGAGCCGCGCAACGGCACCTCGTGCCAGTTGAGCGCCGCGGCAGCGGGTACGCTACCCGGCATCAACCAGGGCGCCTCGCTGTAGTTCAAATTGGTGACCACCAGGACCGTCGCCGGATGCTCAAAAAAACGATCCGACATTTTTTCCAGACTGAGCCGCGCATCCTCGAGGCTGATCTCCTTGCCGACAACGAAGAGCGGCACGGTGGGGTGGCGGCGGTGAATATCGCGCATCAAGCGCGACAGCACGGTGCCATCGCCCATGCCCGCATCGAAGACGCGGATCGCCGGGGGACGCGGATGGATTTGCGCCAACTCCATGCCGACCCGTTCGGCCACCACCCACTTCTCGCTGCAGGTATTGACGAAGGTTAGATATTTCTGCCGGTTGTCGTAGAAACGAAAGGCTCGCTTACCATCGCCCTTCTCCGCCACGGCAGTCTCGGGGGGCGCGCTTTTCGCGGCCAGCGTCGTCACCTTACTTTTTTTATTCTTAGCGGCGCCATTCGCCCTGGCCGCATCTGCTAGCGGCTCTTCGGCAGATAGAAAATCCTGCACCCGCTTTAGGGTGCGCGTAGTTACGCCCTTGCCCGACCTTAGGCGGCCGACAAACTTGCCGTCATTGACCGCCATGCGGCCAAAGGTCGATTCCGCGATAGTGCGCGCGCGGCAATAGTCTTCGATTTCGTCGATGAGGGTCTGATGATCGTCCATATCCCCGCAAGTAACGACCACTTCGCGGTTCTGGTCAATCTGATTTTCCCAACAACAGAAAAATATTTCATGTTAGGATATTTCCCACTTTTGGCTGATCTATGGCCGAAATCGTGGGATTTCCCCTTTCTCAGAGGTCATCCCACAATTTCCCATAATTGCGTCCCACGCTGTTAAGCCACAGAATTGGAACGGTTTTTCCCTATTGAACGGGTGAGAACGGCGCGGCGAAAACGATCTTGTTTTCCTGCGCGGAATAAGCCCCCTTCGGCGAACCCGCCGGTGGCCAAATACCGGACTTCATGGATTCTTCGCGCACTTCCTGACGATGAGCGAGGCTCTCATAACCCCAGATATGGACGAACTTGTTGAGCTCGCCGACCTCGGTGTGCATCGCCATGACCAGCGGCGACAATTTGGTGCGCGCCTCGATGGCCGCTTCCCAGCCTTCCATCACGCCCGGCATCATGCCCGGAACCACCGAATAGCTGCGCCATTCGAAGACCGGTCCCACATTGCCGCTGGCGAAGTCACCGATAAACGGCAGGGGCGTGAAAATTTCCGATTCCATGCGCACCGGCTTCTCCGGCGCTTGCGGCGGCCACTTGCCCGGCGCCGCGGACTCGGCCCGCACTTTCGCGCGGTGGGCGGCGTCCTCATAGGGCCAGATATGGATCACCTGATTGAGCGGGCCGATATCGGTATAGAAAAAAGCGGCCAGCGGCGAAAAATCCTTGCGGTAGCCTTCATAGGCGCTGCCGAACGCTTCGACGAAACCGGGCACCGCGCGTGGCTGCAGCCGGTAGGTTCTGACTTCGTAAATCATGATGTTCTCCCCTTTTTTGAATTAAGTTCGAATTAGTCTGAAATTTCACGGCGGACGATTTCGGCGCCCGCCGCCATGGCGGATAGTTTGGCAAAGGCCAGCTCGCGCGACAGATATTTCATCCCGCAGTCCGGCGCAACGATCACCCGCGCCGCCGGCACATGTTCCAGGGCAGCTCGGATACGCTCGGCGACAATCTCCGGCGTTTCAGCCGCCGGGTCGGCCATGTCGAGGACGCCGACCATGATCGACTTCGATCCCAGCGTCTCGAGGATCGACAGATCAAGCTGGGGCTGCGCCGTCTCGATGGATATCTGATCGGCATCGGTGGCGTCCAACTCGGGCAGAAAGGAGTAACCATCCGGTTTATCCTTGACCATGTTGGCGTAGCCGAAACACATATGCACCGCCGTGGCCCCGGTCGCGCCTTGCAGCGCCCGGTTGATCGCCTTGACCGCGTACCGTTTCGCTTGCTCAGGCCGGGCCTGCATCCACGGTTCGTCGAGCTGCACAATATCGGCCCCGGCGGCGAACAGGTCGCGCACCTCCTCGTTCACCGCGTCGGCATAGGCCATGGCGAGCGCTTCTTCATCGCCATAATGCTCATCGACCACCTGAACGCTCATGGTGAACGGCCCGGGCACGGTCATCTTGATGGGACGGTCGGTGATGGCGCGCAGAAATTCCACATCGCGCACCTGTACCGGCCGGGTGCGGCGCAGGGCGCCGGTCACCCGAGGCACATAAGTGGTGCCGCCGCTGCGGTTGACCACCTCGCCCGGGGTGTCGATGTCGACCCCGGCGAGCGCCGTCGCAAAGCGGTTGGAGTAGCTCTCGCGGCGAATTTCGCCGTCGGTGACAATATCGAGTCCGGCACGCTCCATATCGCGCACCGCGACGATGGTCGCGTCGTCTTGCGCGGCTTCAAGATGGTCGTCGCCGATGCGCCAGATGTCGCGGGCGCGCACCCGTGGCGGGCCATGACCGAGCAGCTGCGAGCGGTCGATCAACCAATCGGGCTGCGGATAGCTGCCGACGGGCGCCGTCGGTAACAGCGCCAGGTTCATGTTCTTTCCCATTTGCGCCGACGCTATCATTGTCGGCGTCGGCTCGCTACATCGATGATGCATGACGGCATTGTCATGGCGGCCTTTCGGAGAGAGTATTGAGCCGGGACATTCCAAGAAGCCCGAAGCGGCAGGGAGCGCGGCGATGAGCAAGCTAATCGAAAACGGTTATGTGGTGACCATGAACGCCGGCCGTGAGGTGTTCGACGGCGGCTATGTAGTGGTCGGCGACGATGGGCGTATTGCCGCGGTGGGCCCGGCCGGGAGCGCCCCCACCGGCCCCTTCGAAGACCGCCTCGACGCCAAGGGCATGATCGTCCTGCCCGGCCTGATCAATCTGCACCAGCACCATTGGTACAATCTGTTCAAGGGTCTGGCGCCCGGCATGCTGCTCGAGGAATGGGTCAGCGGGCTGCTGCTGCCCTGCGCCGCCGAACTCAGCGCCGGGGATCTGCGCGCCTCGGCCTATCTGTCGGCGCTGGAGATGGTGCGCACCGGCACCACTTGCTGCCTCAACCATTCGGTGACCACGACCATGGAGGAGGAGGTGGCGGCCACCGTCGAACCCATGGC
>JABDJY010000340.1 GCA_013003285.1 Alphaproteobacteria bacterium
GGTCATCATCGTCGGCGCGCTGATCGCGGCGGGACCGCAAGACTGGAACCTGGCCAAGGCGTTCGGGTTTATCGCAGTGGTTCTGGCATCGATTAATATTTTCGGCGGTTTCATCGTGACGCAGCGCATGCTGCAGATGTTCCGGCAGAAGCGTTAGGAGCGCATTAGATGTCGGCATCGTTTTCCGCGTTTTTATATCTGATCTCCAGCGTTTGCTTCATCATGGCGTTGCGCGGGTTGAGCTCGCCAAAAACCGCGCGTATGGGCAATATTTACGGCATCTCCGGCATGGTGATCGCCGTGTTGACCACCTTGGCCCTGCCGGGTGTGGTGTCGTTCGGCACGATCATCCTGGGCGTGCTAATCGGTGGCGCGATCGGTTCGGCCATTGCACTGCGCATCGAGATGACCGCGCTGCCACAGCTGGTCGCGGCCTTCCATTCCCTTGTCGGCCTCGCGGCTGTGTTTGTCGCCGGCGCGGCCTTCTATGCGCCGGAAGCCTACGGCATCGGCACAACCGGCGATATCAAGACAGCCAGTCTGATCGAAATGTCGATCGGTACGGCGATCGGCGCCATCACCTTTACCGGCTCGATCATCGCATTCGGTAAGCTGCAAGGATTGGTGTCGGGCCGGCCACTGGTTTTCTCCGGCCAGCATATGGTGAATTTGGGGCTCGGCGTGTTGCTCCTCCTGGCCATTATCTGGCTGGCGGTAGGCGAATCGCAGACCGCATTCTGGTTCATCGTCGCGCTATCGTTGGTGATCGGCGTGTTGATCATCGTTCCCATCGGCGGCGCCGACATGCCGGTCGTGGTGTCGATGTTGAACTCCTATTCCGGGTGGGCCGCCGCGGGCATCGGTTTCACCCTGGGCAACCCGCTCCTGATTATCATCGGCGCGCTGGTCGGCTCGTCAGGCGCCATCCTCAGCTACATCATGTGTAAGGGCATGAACCGGTCGTTCATAAACGTCATTCTCGGCGGCTTTGGCGGCGAGACCGCGGGGCCGGCCGCCGATATGGGCGACCGCACGGTCAAGCAGGGTGCAGCGGCCGATGCGGCCTTTATCATGGAGCAGGCCGCCTCGGTGGTCATCGTGCCGGGCTATGGTATGGCGGTGGCGCAGGCGCAGCATTCCCTCGCCGAGATGGCCAATTTGCTGACCGAACGCGGTGTCAAAGTCCGCTATGCCATCCATCCCGTCGCTGGCCGCATGCCGGGTCATATGAATGTGCTGCTGGCGGAAGCCAATGTGCCTTACGAGAACGTGCTCGAGCTCGACGAGATCAACCATGATTTCGCCTCGACCGAGGTCGCCTTCGTGATCGGCGCCAACGACACCGTCAATCCCGCCGCCAAGACCGACAAGTCGAGCGCGATTTACGGCATGCCGGTGTTGAATGTGGAAGAAGCGGGCACAGCCCTGGTGATCAAACGCTCCATGGCTTCGGGCTATGCCGGCGTCGACAACCCGCTGTTCTTCATGGACAACACCATGATGCTGTTCGGCGATGCTAAGAAGATGTGCGAAGACATCGTCAAGGCGCTACAGGGCGGCGGCCACTAAGCTCTAATTCCGGTTTGCTCAACCGAAACCAACAAAACACCCCCCTCCCTAACCCTCCCCCTCAAGGGGGGAGGGAATATAATCTCGGAATCCGCCTAAATTACCCCCACCCCTCTTGAGGGGGAGAGCTGGGGTGGGGGTCGCACCGCGATAGCGGTGCTATATATTTTTGCTCAGAGGGAGTGCTTGGCCAAACGGCAGACAGCCGAGATCGCTTGGGACCGACAGGGTCCCAAGGCTCTCAGATGTTCGTTCAAAGGGGTCGAAGCCCTAGCCGGAATTGCCGCAGAACGGCGGCGGCTAGTAGCCTTCGCGTTCCTTACGCTTGCGGGCCAATTTGCGGGCCCGGCGGACAGCTTCCGCTTTCTCCCGTGCGCGCTTTTCCGAAGGTTTTTCGTAACTCCGGCGAAGCTTCATTTCACGGAAGACGCCCTCACGCTGCATTTTCTTCTTAAGCGCCTTGAGGGCTTGGTCGACGTTGTTATCACGTACAACGACTTGAACGATGGTACTCACCTCCTTCGGTGTTCGTTAGAGCCTGTCAAACCCGCACATTGCTTGGCTTTTGACCAATGGGCCATGCCGAACCACACGGGGTGGCGGGTTCTAACACAGGGCCGACACCCCTGCCAAGGGCGGGTTTAGCGCGCATTGGTAAGCCGGGGATCTTAACTTTGTGACAATATAGCTGTGCGATTTCGACGGATTAATCCGCGTTGACCTTAGAAAAAATCTGGGACACATAGGTTCAATGGTTGAGCAGAATGGGGGCCGGAAACCCAACGGGTCGGCGAATGGCGCGAACCCCGCCAAACCCGCGATCCTGAAGGGTCGGGTGCGGCTGCCGTCTGATGCGCCGGCGCTGACCAATCATTTTCTGCCGACCGTCGGCGGCGACAAGCCGTTTACGGTCTTCGATCTGGCCGATTATCTGGTGGAGACCGAACAATGGTCGGCGGCGCGCCTGGAAGCGGCGCAGCTGCGGCAAGCCACTGAACTGGTCCGCTATGCGCATAAATATTCACCTTTCTGCAAGGATCGGCTGGCCGGGCTGGTGCCCGGGACGAAAGAATGGCTGACCGCAGGGGCGTTTGCCGCAATCCCGTTTCTTACCCGCGCGGATGTGCAGCGCGCCGGCAAGGCGCTGTTCAGCACCAAACTGCCCCAGGGTCACGGCCCCGCCTTCAATGTCCATACCACGGGATCGAGCGGCCAACCGGTCCATGCCAAATCGACGAAATTCTCCAGCGCCTTCAACACGGCGGTCACCCTGCGTGGGCACCGATGGTTCCGGCGCGACCTGGCTGGCACAAATGTCACCATCCAAGTGGTGTCCGGCGATAGCGGCCGGTCGGAAGCTCGAGGCTGGGCCGCCGGCAGTACGGGGCCGTCGTTTGTCTATAGCAACCGCGTTCCGGTCAGCCAGCTTTACGACTGGCTGCTGCTCGACGACCCGCATTATCTGCAGTGTCACCCCTCGATCCTGCAGGAGCTGATTCACCGCTCTCGCGATGTGGGCGCGAAGCCCAGCCAATTGCGCGACGTGCGCTCCATGGGCGAAATTCTCGATCCCGGCCTGCGCGTCCTTTGCCAACAGGAGTGGGGCGTGCCGGTACGCGACAATTACAGTTGCGAGGAGCTGGGAACGCTGGCGCTGACCTGCCCGGACCATGACCATCTGCACATTCAGTCGGAACGGGCCCTGGTCGAAATTCTCGATGACGATAACCGTCCCGTCGCGCCGGGTGAGGTGGGCCGCGTGGTGGTGACTGGATTGGTAAATTTCGCCACGCCGCTGATCCGCTACGAACTGGGCGACCGGGCGATTGCCGGAGGTCCCTGTCCCTGCGGCCGCGGCCTGGGAGTAATCGAGCGGATTATCGGGCGTGAACGCCTGCCGGTTATCATGCCCTCGGGTGATCGTGTATTCCCAGTACTCGACGCCGAGCCGTTACTATTGAAGGGCGGAGTGCGGCAATATCAATTGGTGCAGACTAGTGTCGAGGAGATCGATATCAGGCTGGTTGCCGAACAGACGTTGTCCGATAGCGAGACGGCGGAAATCAGCGCCCATCTGCAACGGAATTTTGGCCATCCATTCCGAATCAATTTCATTTATGTGGATGAAATTCCCCGCGAACCCGGCGGAAAGTTCCAGATCTTCAAGTCGGAACTGACCTAAACCGAATGGCCGGCCCATGAACATCAGCGACATCCTC
>JABDJY010000147.1 GCA_013003285.1 Alphaproteobacteria bacterium
CCGCCCATCGTCTTAATCGCGCCGATCTCGCTGTGGTACCGGCAGATCGGCTTGCTCGACACCATGACCGGATTGGTCCTGCTGTATTTCCTCACCTCGCTGCCCTACGCGGTGTGGATGAGTAAGAGCTTCATCGACGAAGTTCCACGCGAGATGGAGCAAGCCGCCGAGATCCTCGGCGCTAGTCGCTGGCGCACCATCTGGGAGGTGGTACTGCCGCTAGTGCGCTCGGGTCTGGTGGCGACGTTCCTGTTCATCCTCATTCTGACCTGGAGCGAGTATCTGCTGGCCTTGCTCCTGTCGAAATCTGAAGTTTTAACCCTGCCCGTCGAGCTGTCGAAATATCAGGGCTCGACCGAAGGTCGGGTCTATGGCCGGCAAGCGGCGCTGTCGGTCGGCATCACAATTCCACTGGTCTTCATTGGCCTGTTGATCCGTAAACACCTGGCCCGAGGCTTCAGCTTCGGGATGGTAAGGAGGTAATTAGCCGTGTCTCGTATTGAACTCAAAAACCTGCGCAAGGAATATGGCAGCACCGTCGCTGTTAAAAACCTGGATTTAGTCATCGAAGACGGCGAATTTATTGTGCTGGTTGGTCCCTCCGGCTGCGGCAAAACCACAACCTTGCGCATGATTGCCGGCTTCGAAGATCCGACCGCCGGTGAAATTCGCCTCGACGGCACCGTCGTCAACGATCTCGAACCGCGTGACCGCGACCTTGGCATGGTGTTCCAGAGCCACGCGCTGTTTCCCCATAAAAACGTCGCCGATAACATCGTCTTCGGTCTGCGCATGCAGAAGGTCGACAAGGAAGAGCAGCGGCGGCGGCTTCAAGAAGTTTCCGAACTCGTTCGTATTTCTCATTTGCTGACCAAAATGCCGGCCCAATGTTCGGGCGGTGAATCCCAGCGTATCGCGCTGGCCCGCACCTTGGTCACCGAGCCGTCGAATTTCCTACTCGACGAACCCCTGTCTAGCCTCGATGCCAAACTGCGTCGAGAACTGCGCGCGGAGTGCGACCGGTTGCACGAGCAATTGCAGAAGACCTTTGTCTACGTCACCCATGATCAGGAAGAGGCCATGACCCTGGCCGACCGGATCGTGGTGATGGACGGTGGCGAGATCGTCCAGATGGGATCACCGATCGATATCTACAGCAATCCGGTATCCTATTTTGTCGCCGACTTCTTTGGTAACCCGGCGATGAACCTGATCGAAGGCGAATTTTCCCAAAACGGCGGCGGCGCTGAGTTCAAAAGCAGCTCCTTCACCGTGTCCCTGCCGGAAGAATATAAAAACATAGCGCCGGGCAAAGGCACTTTCGGCATTCGACCGGAAAACGTCCTAGTGTCCAAAGCCAATGGCGGCGACACACGTAATATCGGTTTGGTCGAACCCCTGGGCAAAGATACGTTGCTGTATTTCGAAACCACAGCGGAGCGCCCCTTTGTGGCCATCGTCGAGGGTACCGAAAACCACAAGTCCGGCGAACCTGTCGAACTATCGTTTCCGGGAAACAATATGTTCCTGTTCGATGCGAACGGCGACCGCATCCGGGCGTAGTTTTCGCGTTGGATGTTGTAATAAATTAAGCGCTGCGGGCCGATCGACGGTCCGCGGCGTTTTCATTTTCGGGGGAGAAAACCAGTGCCAATCGTGAACTGCGGACGTTTCGACGTAAACTATATCGAACAGGGTGAGGGTTTTCCCGTCGTCCTGATTCACGGCCTTGCCGGCGACCACACCGCCTGGCTGCCCCAAGTCGCAGCCCTGAAGAATGACTATCGCGTCATCGCTTTCGATAACCCGGGGTCAGGCGAAAGCTCGACCGTCGACACACCGGCCAGTACCGCCGATTTGGCCGATGCGACACTTGGCCTGATGGATCAACTGGGGATCGACCGCGCACATGTTGTTGGCCGTTCAATGGGCGGCGCCATCGCCCAGCATATGGCGCTCAAGGCGCCTGACCGCCTGCAATCCGTGGCAATGGCCGCATCATTCGCGCGCCTCGATCCCATCGGGGCGCAAATTATCGCCAATTTGCAGCAACTGTTGCATTGGCGACCGAATTGGAGCGAGTGGGCCCCCCATGCGGTGTTCCTGTTCGTCGCGCCGGCATTTTTCAACGACAACCCCGATCTCATGGCCCGCATTACATCTCTCGTTAGCGATGAAGGCCGCGACATGACGTCCTATGATAATCTGGCAACCGCTTGCCTCGAGCATGATACGCTTGACCGTCTGGGAGAAATCGATATCCCGACCTTGGTCATGGCAGGCAAGTACGATCCCATCTGCTCGATGACCTCGCAAAACTGGATGATGGATGCTTTTCCCAACGCAGAGCTAGAAGTGTTCGAACACTCCAGCCATTTCTTCTTAATGGAAGAAGCCGAAAAGGCGCTGACTGCGATCAAAGGCTGGCTTGCCAAGAACACGCCCTAAACAGCTGCGTTACAGTCGTGGTGACTCCACGGCAGCATGACGTGTGTACTGACTGATCCAGTCGAAATCGACCAACTCCACATAGGCGTCCATCAGCTTTTTGGTGATCGGCCCCGGCACCGAGCCGTCACCAAACAACCGACCGTTGATGCTCCGGCACGGGCAGATGCAAAAACTGGTCGAGGTGATAAAGGCTTCGTCGGACACATAAGTATCGAACATGTCGTAGTCTTTCTCGACGCACGGCACGCCGATCTGTTCGGCGAGTTCAATCACCGTTTGCCGGCTGACTCCGGGCAAGACATAACGTTCCTGCGGCGTGTAGAGCGTCCCCTCGGCGACGAAAAACACGTTGCTTCCCCTGCCCTCGGCCACATTACCGTTATGGTCGAGCATCAGCGCGTAGGCTTCAGGGTTCTGCGCCGACACTTCTTCATCTGCCATGATTAGGTTCAAATAATTATGGGTCTTAGCCCGCGGGCTGAGCATGTCGGGCGCCGTGCGGCGTACCGACGAGACGATCATGTCGATACCGTCACGATAGAGCTTAGCGCGGGTCGTCAAGGGTAGCGGCAAACACTCAACGATCACCGTCGGCCCGGTATAGTCCGGCCAGGCCGAGCGTTCGTTGGGATCGACGATGCCGCGGGTAATGCGCTGGGACACCCAGTAGTCTTCATCATCGGCGATCAACGGCATGTTGCGCGCGACGACCTCCTCGGTGATCGCCGCCATCTCATCAAGCGTTAGACCGGGATCGATGCCCACATAGCGCAGCGAGCGGTAGAGCCGCTCCAGATGCTCATGCAGCTTGAATATCTTATGGCCGAATGTGCGTGTGGTATCGAATACCGCATCGCCATATTTCACGCCCCGGTCGCGAAACGGCAACCGTGCCTCATTTTCAGGAATATAGTCGCCGTTCAGGTAAACGAACCGCTGGTTTGGGATGGTCACGAACGCCCCCGCCTTCTAAACTTATGCCGCCGCAATGGCGCGATAACCCACATAATAGCGCGCTAAAGTATTTCGCATAGGGGGAGGAACAAATGACCAAATATGGTGTTGGACAACCGGTACGGCGTACCGAAGACCCGCGGCTGCTGACAGGGCGCGGCAAGTTCAACGACGATTATATCGTCGATAACGCCGCCCATAGTTATGTGCTGCGATCGCCCCACGCCCATGCCGATATCGTTTCCATCGATACAAGTGCCGCGAAAGCCGCAGCTGGTGTTTTGGGCATCTTCACCGGCGAAGATCTGGCAGCCGACGATATTGGCGGCTTTCCCGGACCGCCGCCCTTCTTCGCCTCGCTGACCAAGCCCGACGGCTCGCCGCTCAGCTACCCGCCGCAATTTGCGCTCACATCGGACCGGGTCCGCTATGTGGGTGATCCGGTTGCCTTTGTCGTCGCCGAAACCCTGGAAGCGGCTAAGGACGCGGCCGAGCAGATCGTCGTGGACTATGCCCCGCTGCCCGCAGTAGTCGATACCGCCAAGGCGATGGACCCAGATGCGCCGCAAATCTGGGAAGAAGTTCCTAAGAATTTCCTGTTCCGAGCTGATGTGGGCGACAAGGAAGCCACAGACGCGGCGTTCGCAAACGCCGCCCATGTGGCTCATGTCTCGCTGGTCAATAACCGCATCGTCCAGAATTCCATGGAAGTGCGCGGCGCTATCGGCAGTTACGACCCCGATTCCGGGCGCTACACACTCTACACCTCGAACCAGAACCGCCACATGCTGCGCGACTGGATCGCCAACAGCTTCCTCAAATGCGACCCGCAAATGGTCCGCGTTCTGGTCGATGATGTGGGCGGCGGCTTCGGCATGAAGACCCACCCCTATCACGAGCAGCTTCTGGTTCTGTATGCCGCAAAGAAGCTGGGCCGCGGCATTCGCTGGATCAGCGACCGTACCGAGGCGTTCTTGAGCGACCTCCATGGCCGCGATCATCTGTCCGAATGCGATCTGGCGCTCGACGCCGATGGCAAGTTCCTCGGCGTCCGCGTCGCGACAGTGGCCGCGATCGGCGCCTATTCCTGTTCCGCCGGGGTGGCGATCCCCACCCAGGTCGGCCCGAAAATTCTCACCAACGTCTACGACGTGCCGGTCGCAGATGTGAGCGTCGAGTGCGTCATGACCAACACCGCGCCGGTCGGCCCCTATCGGGGCGCCGGGCGGCCGGAGGCGATCTATGTGATGGAACGCCTGGTCGATGTGGCGGCGCGCGAGATGGGGATCGACCCGGTCGAGCTACGTCGGCGCAATCTCATCCGCCCCGATCAAATGCCCTACACCAATGCCATGGGCACGACCTACGATAGCGGCGAATTCGAAGCCAATATGGACGCCACCATGAAACTGGCCGACTGGGCCGGCCACGAGAAACGCCGCGAAGCGGCCCTGAAAAACGGCCGCTTGAGCGGCATCGCGCTGTGCCAGTATATTGAGACCACGGCCGGCAACCCGACCGAGTCCGCCGAAGTCGAAGTGGCCGACGATAAGGTGATCGTGCGGGTCGGCACCCAGCCCATGGGCCAGGGTCACGACACCTCATTCATGCAGCTCATCTCGGAGAAACTCGGTGTCGAATTCGAAGAGGTCGAGATCGATACCAGCGACAGCGATAATCTGCCCAGCGGCGGTGGCAGCCACGGCTCGCGTACCAGCCATATCGGCAGTGTGGCGGCGCTCAACTCCAGCGATGAGGTGATTACCAAGGGCACCATGATCGCCAGCGAAATGCTCGAGACCGCTGTGGCCGATATCGAGTTCGCCGATGGCGCGTTTCGCGTCGCCGGCACCGACCGCACGGTTACCCTGTTCGATGTGGCGCGCGAGGCCCGCAACTCGACTTCCCTGCCGGAAGAATTACAGGGGCCGTTATCGGGCGCTGACACCCACACCATCGAGAATTGGAGCTACCCCAATGGCTGCCATGTCTGCGAATTGGAAGTCGAGCAGGATACCGGCGTCATTCATATCGTGCGCTATTGCGCGGTCGACGATGTCGGCAAGGTAATCAACCCCATGCTGGTCGCCGGCCAAGTGCATGGCGGCGTCGCCCAGGGGGTCGGTCAGGCTATTCTGGAAAACACCGTCTATGACGACGGGTCGGGACAACTTCTGACCAGCTCGTTCATGGATTACACCATGCCGCGCGCCGATGATCTGCCCT
>JABDJY010000359.1 GCA_013003285.1 Alphaproteobacteria bacterium
GTGCGCGCCTATGCTTCCAAGGGCCGCAAGTTCTCGGCGACGGCCGACAACGCCGATATCGTCCAGGCCGACGGCATCGATTGGCGGGTCACCGAGGACGCGCTGGTGCCGGCCGAAGGCGAGCCCCTGGAACGCCTGGCCGGCCATATTGCCTTTTGGTTCGCTTGGCAGAATTTCAAACCGGACGCCAAAGTCCGGGTCGAATAGCGCCTCCGACAACTCATCCCCCCGTCCTCTCACGGCGTTATCATCGCCGGCCCATTCGTGTAAGCTTTTGCTACGGTCGGACGAAGAAACCGCAATTGAGGGGATTAAATCCATGAAAACCAAGCAATTCACGCCCGCGGAGATGGAGCCGTATATCGCGCGCTTCAAGGATATGAAGCCGCTGAGCAGCAGCTATGACGCCAGCATGGGCATCCCCAAGGAAGCCTATGAGACCATGACCGCGAAGACGCTCTATCTGATGATGGCGCCGGAAGGTCAGGGCGGCCCCATGGCGCAGAACCCCGCAGTGGTCACGAAGGACAAGATGAGCGTCATCATCGCCGAATGCCCGCCGGGCAACCGGCCGCCGCTGCACGCCCACCACCACACCAACGAAACCTTTTTCTGCCTCGACGGGCGCTTCCGCATTCGCTGGGGCGACGAGGGCGAGAACGAAGTTTTCCTCGACCCCTACGACATGATCGCCGTGCCGCCGGGCGTGGTACGTGACTTCACCAATGTCTCCGACGAGACCGCCCGTCTGCTGGTGTTCATCACCGGCGAGGCGGAAGAAAACTTCAACGATATCGAAATGACGCCCGTCGAATCCGACCGGCTCCGCACCCAATTCGGCGATCAGGTGGTCGATAAGTTCCGCGAGATCGGCATCAGCTTCGACGCCGGCGTCGATACCGAAGCGGCGGAGTAAACGGGGACCTTGATCGCACCGGGGGGCGTAGCATGAGCGACGATACCAACAGGGCGGCGTTCGATAGCCGCGACTTCACCGCCATATTCGACCATGCCTCGGTCGGCGTTAGCGACATCAAGCAGGCAATGGATTTCTACCAGCCAGCGCTGGCGGCGCTCGGGTTGGAGCCGGTGATGGATAAGGGGTTCGCCGTCGCCTTCGGCAATGGCCAGGGCCGCCAGTGGCTGTGGATCAGCGAGCCCATCGACAAGGCGCGTGAGGTCGCTGCCAATAACGGCGCCCATATCGCGCTGCTCGCTGCCAGCCGGACGGCGGTTCGTGATTTCTATGACGCGGCGATGGCCCATGGCGGGCGCGACGACGGCGCGCCCGGCCTGCGTCCGGAATATATGCCGACCTATTACGGCGCCTTCGTCCTCGACCCGGACGGCAATAAGGTCGAGGCGGTCTGCCGTAAGGACGGCGAAACTTAAGGGAGAAAATCGACATGACCGAGATAATGGTTCCATACGAATATGACGGGCGGCAATTCGAGGGCGCGCTGGTCTTTGACGATAGCGTCGCCGGCAAGCGCCCGGCGGTTTTCATGCAGCCCGACTGGTTTGGCGTGTGCCGCCATTCCCTCGACATGGCGACCGAGGTCGCCGACACCGATTATGTGGTGATGGTCGCCGACATGTATGGCGTCGGCTATGGCGATCGCGAGAAGAGCGACGACGAGTTACTGGAAAGCGCGACCGGGGTGCGCCGCGATCTCGATCTCATTCTGGGCTGCGGCGCCAAGGCCTATGAGGTGCTGACCGCCGAGGCGGTGAAGCGCGGCCTGATCGACACCGACAAGATGGGCGCCATCGGCTTTTGCATGGGCGGCGGCATTGCGCTGGAACAGGCTCGCGCCGGCGGCCATTTCAAGGGAACGGTGGTGTTCCATGTGACCGCCCCGAACCCGGTTGGCGCCGACTCGAACCCGGACTTCAAAGGACGCGTACTGGCGATTCACGGCGCGGCCGACCCGGTGACCCCGAAGCCCATGATGGACGCCCTGGAAGAAGAACTCACCGGGGCCAAGGTGGACTGGCAGATCATGATGTTCGGCCACGCCACGCACTCGTTCTGCGTCAAGGGCGCCAACAACCCGCCGGTGCAGGTCTATGACGAGGATTTGTGCCAGCAATCCTACCGCATGATGCGCGACTTCTTCGCCCAGACTTTCTAACGTCGGACCTGGGGTGGGCCGCGCGCCTACTCTGCCGCGACCTTGCTGTTGTCCGCAGCCTCTTGCATACGCTGTAGCTGCTCCCAGCCAAGATAGCCGGTGAAGGCGTCATCATCGAAGTACAGAATGGGCCCATCGCAGAAAAACAGATACTCGGTGTCCTCCAACGCGGTGGTCGCGCCGTGTACCATGCCATTCTGTTCGTAGAGATAGTCACCCGCTTCAAAAATGTCGTCGCGGACCTGTAGCTTGCCCGAAAGAACGAAGGCCTGCGCCGACGACAGATGTTTATGCGGACTGGCCACATGCCCCTTCAGCCAGCGAAACAGCACCGCCCAACGGCCGGTTTCCGCGCTGAACCAGAGTATTTTCATATAGGCCGAGCCCGGTTTGGTCTCGATCCAGTCCATTTTCGCCGACCGGGTCAACGAATCGACAAGTTCGCTGTTTACCGGGCTGATGTCCTGAGGCAACGCCATGATTTTTGTCCTTCTGCTAAAAATGGATTGGCTGTGAAATTTTCAGCGTATCTCAAACACCCGCGTGGAACAGCCCCCGGCATCCCGAAAGATGACTTCAATAGGGCGTCTTATCGTCCTTGGTCTTCCAGCTTTGATAGACCGTGCGGGCATCGTCGTAGAGCTCGGTCATCTGAATGAGCGGCACGTCGCGCTGGTCGATGGGCAAGGCTAACTGCTCGAAGAAATACTTGTCGTCGAAGCCAATATCCTCGGCCCCTTCGGGCGGCAAAACGTAATAGAGCCGGTCGATGCGGGCCCAGAACAGGCTGGCCAGGCACATGGGGCACGACAGGCCAATACAGTACATGTCGCAACCCTCGAGCGAGAACTGACCGAGCGCTGCGGCGGCGTTACGGATCGCCGTCACCTCGGCATGGGCGGTCGGATCGTTGGTCTCCAACACCCGGTTATAGCCCTCGCCGATGATCTCGCCGTCCTTGACCACGACCGCACCGAAGGGGCCGCCACTGCCCTTGGCCATGCCCTCGGCGGACAGTTCGATGGCGCGGCGCATAAACGCTTCGTGAGACATGGTCGCTTCTGTCGTCCTTCGCCAGCCGCGCTTAAGCGCCTTCGGCCACGTCGCGGGCGACGACTTTCTCTTTTGGGATGCCACTGGGATTTTCCGCCCAGAAGGCTTCGTTACAGTCCAGTGTGGCATAGGGCATGATCATGCCAGGATTAAACGGCACCGGCGCTTCGCTGGCAGCGATCTTTTGCGGCCAGCTATGGTCAGCC
>JABDJY010000364.1 GCA_013003285.1 Alphaproteobacteria bacterium
GATGAGGGCGGAGGTGTGATAATGTAAAGATAACCTCATCCTGAGCTTGTCGAAGGATGAGGTGCAGCGCTAGCTTGGCTTTCCGCCGCAACGCCTAAAATACCGCTTAAATCCGCTAAATATGCGAGACGATCCGCGTTGATTGTGGGGCCGTTGCCGCGCAGAGTTGGGCGATGATACAGGCTCTCCATACGGCGATCGCCGGTCTGCGCGTGAGCGCCCAGCGCCTGGGCGTGGCGGCGGAAAACATCGCCAATGTGAATACCAGCGGCTCATTGTCGCCCTATGACGGCTATGTGCCCCAGCGCTTCGAGCAGACCACGACGGCCAACGGCACGCCGACCGGGACGTCCCAGCCGATATCGCAGGCTTCCTATCCGGTCTATAGCCCGTTGGACTCCCGCGCCGATGCGGCCGGCCTGGTGGGCTATCCCAATGTGGATTTGGCGGCCAACATCGTCGATCTGACCATCGCCCAGCGCAGCTACGAGGCCAATCTGGTGACCAGCCGCGCCGCCAGCGACATGATGAAGGTCCTGCTCGACCGCACGGCCTAGAGCATTTTCCAAGCAGTCGGAATCAATTTCCGAGAACGTGCGCCGTTCGTGATTATGCGTCGAATAAATAACCCTCTCCCGGCGGGAGAGGGTGGCGAGCGAGAGCGAGCGGGTGAGGGATTAGGAACGGCTCCGGGTTTGCTCGATATATCTTACCCCCTCACCCCAACCCCTCTCCCCAAAAGAGAGGGGCTTACGCGCTGACCAATCTTCTGCGTTGCGATCAGGTCCAAGTGGACTCGATAGGTTGGAACGAAAATGCTCTAGGCCTCGTCCTCTTCCTCTTTCGGGCGCACCATCTCGGCCAGCGCTTCCGGCGAATCCACATCGATCAACACGCCGCTATCGGGCATCTCGACCTCGTGGACCGAGTCCCCATGGGCGCCGATCAGATGCTTGGCCCCCACATCGCCATCGACCTGTCCCATTTCGGCGAAGAAGCGCCGCGCCCAGAGCACCGGGTTGCCGCGCTTGCCCTGCCAGGTCGGCACGCAGATGGCGCGGCCGGTATCGGCGGAGAAGGCGGCCATCAGCAATTTCACATGATCGGGCTGCAGGCGCGGCATATCGCCCAGCGCCACGACGGCCGCATCGCAATCGTCGGGCACGGCGGCGATGCCGGTGCGCAGCGACGTACTCAGCCCCTCGGCGAAATCGTCATTATGGGCGAACGTCACGTTCGCATCGGCGAGCAGCTCGCGCACCCGTTCGGCCTCGTGGCCGGTGACGACGATGATCGGCTCGACCCCGGCGGCGCGCAGATTGTCGACCGCGTGGCGGATCATCGCCTTGCCGTCGACCTTGACCAGCAATTTATTGACCACGCCCATGCGCCGCGACTGGCCGCCGCCCAGCACAATGCCGGCGATGCGCGGCGCGGTGGCGTCCGCCGCCATGGGTTCGGCGCGCGGCGCGGCTTCGGCGCGAGGCAGGGGCCGGGTGGAGATTTCTTTTAAAAGGCCGCCAGTGCCCATGGCCCTGATATGGGCGGCGTCGACCGGCAGTTTGGCCAATAGCCGCTCGAGCACCAGATCGTTGCCGCCGATCTTGGGTGAGCGCGCCGAGCCCGGCAGGGCCAGCACCGGCATATCGCCCAGCGCGGCGACGACCAGCAGATTGCCCGGATCCACCGGCATGCCGAAATGATCGATCCGTCCGCCGCCGGCGACGATGCCTTCGGGAATGACGTCGCGCCGGTCGGTGGTGGCCGAGGCGCCGACGATCAGCACCAGCTCCGCGCCGCCCGCCGCGATTTCCCGCAGCGCCGCCGCGACCGCTTTCGTGTCGTGCGCGCACTGGCGGTCGTCGCTAACGGTACTGCCCAGATCGGCGAGGCGCGCGGCAATCACCGTGGAGGTCTTCTCCAGCACCTTGGCCTGCACGCCGGGCAGGGTGGTCTGCAACAGGGCGACCCGGTGGGGCTGGAAGCGCCGCACATTGATCAGCGCGCCGGCCTGGCGGGCGGCGGCTTCGGCGGCGGCCAGATCGGCCTCGGCAACGGCGAAGGGGATGATCTTGATGGTGGCGGCGATCTGGTTGGCGGCGACCCGCTCGCAGGCGCGCACGGTGGCCACGGTGATGCCCTCGTCGATGGCGTTGACCGCGTCGATCCGCTCGGGGTCGAAATCGACCAGCCCGTCGGCGGCGGCGAACAGGTTCACCCGGCCGGTATTGGCGATGCTGGTGCGGATATTCTCGCCCGCCGCCACAGCGCCCAGGCGCTCGGCCGCGTCGTTCTCAGCCACGTCGCCGGGCTCCAATTGCGCCACGGTGACCTCGCGCACCCCGGCCTCGGCCATGGCCGCCACGTCCGCGGCCGACAGCACCCGGCCCTTGCGGTAGCGTTTGCCGCCGAGGGTCTGGCTGTGGGCGAGGGTGGCGCCGGCGGCGCTGGCAACGGGAAGGGGGCCGAACTTCATTGGACAATCATGGGGCTTCAGGGTACTCGGCTGTGGCGGTGTTTCAGGGTATCATGGCCGCCCGCCGGAGGCGCGGGCAAAAACGGCAAAAGTTAACGCCAGCGTAAACGAGGGAACAGGTACGAGACGATGCATTGGATGATTAAATGCCGGTCGAAACCCGGCACCGACGAGCTGCGTAACGCGACGATCGAGAAGCATAAGGCCCATCTGGACAGCTACCGCGACGAGACCTGGTTTTCCGGGCCGCTGTTCACCGATGACGGAACTTCGGCCATCGGCAGCCTGCGCTTCATCGAATTTCCCGACCGCGCCGCCTGCGTCGCCTATATCGACGCCGACCCCTATACCCTGGCCGGTATCTTCGCCGCCATCAACATTCAGCGCTGGCAACCGTCCCTGGAGCACCGCCAGCTGACCTATGCGCGCAAAGAGAATACCCAGCAATTCATCGTCCATTGCACCGATGTGGCCGACAGCGCGGCCCTGCGTGACGAACTGCGCCAGGACCATCGCGACTATCTCGACGCCCTTGGCGACAAGGTGATCGCCCGCGGCCCGCTCAAAACTGACGATGGCGAGAGCGTGGTGGGTAGCGCCCTCCTGCTCGACGTCGCCAACCGCGCCGAAGCCGAAGCGCTACTGGCCGACGAACCGTTCAACAAGGCCCGTGTTTACGGCCAAATGACTTTCGATCGCTGGATTTTTGGGCACGTTTAAGCCGCTTAAACCTTATGCAGAACCTCGGTCACTTGGGCCATGATGGAGATGGCGATTTCGGCTGGGCTTTTGCCGCCAATGTATAGACCGATGGGGGCGTGGATGCGGGCGATTTCGGCTTCGCTGTAGCCGTCGGCGGTGAGCCGTTCGACGCGCCCGGCATGGGTCTTCTTGCTGCCCAGGGAGCCGATATAGAAGGCCTCCGAGCGCAGCGCCACATGCAGCGCCGGATCGTCGAGCTTGGGGTCGTGGGTCAGCGTGACGACCGCTGTGCGGGTGTCGATGTTGAGCGCCTTCAGCGCGTCGTCGGGCCAATCCTCGCTGAGTTCCACAACGGGGAAGCGGTCGCGGGTGGCGAAGGCGCCGCGCGGATCGACGATGGTGAGCGCGTAGCCCGCGGTCTTGGCGATCTCCACCAGCGGCTGGGCGATATGCACCGCGCCGACGATGATCATGCGCTTGGGCGGGTTCGACACCTGGATGAACAGCGGCCCGCCGTCGCTGTCGATGCGCGTGCTTTTATCGTCGGCGATAGCGCGGCGCGCCGAGGCCATGGCCGCATCGTCCAAGGTCAGTTCGCCGATTTCGCCACTTGTGTCACCGTCGCTGTCGCCGTCACGGAAGACCAGCGCCTGGGCGCCACTGTCCAAATGGGTGACGGTGGCCACCGGCCGCTTGGCGGCGCGGGCGGCGAGGAGGGCGTTTAGAATGTCTTGTTTCATGGGGGCTCGCTTGGCGGGGCTCAGTCGAGCCGTTCCACATAGACTTCGATGCGCCCGCCGCAGGCCAGGCCGACTTCCCAGGCCATTTCGTCGGCGACGCCGAATTCGAGCATGCGCGGCTTGCCGTCGGCCATGATTTCTTTGGCCTCGTGGATCACCGCGCCTTCGATGCAGCCGCCCGATACCGAGCCGATCATATTGCTGTCGCCGTCGACCGCCAGCTGGCTGCCCACTGGGCGGGGCGAGGAGCCCCAGGTGCTGACCACCGTGGCGATGGCCACGTCGCGGCCTTCGGCGCGCCACTGGGCGGCGCGTTCCAACACATCGTCATGGTCGGGCGTGGTTGGGGCTTGGACTTGGGAATTATCGGTCATGCGGCGGCCTCCAGCATACGGCGGATATAGGCGTCGTCGGTCGACGGACGGGTGAGGGCCTCGGCCAATTGGCTCAGGCTCTCGAGATTATGCACCGAGCGGAAATCGTCCACATGGGGCAAGAGGGCGCGGGCGCCCAGGGATTTCGGCTCGTAGCGGTCATAACGTAGGAGCGGGTTCAGCCAGATCAAGCGCCGGCACGATTTATGGAGCCTGATGATCTCGTCCTCCAGCCCATCGGCGGCGTCGCGGTCGAGCCCGTCGGTGATCAGCAGCACCACGGCGCCTTGGGACAGGGCGCGGCGCGACCACTGAACGTTGAAGTCATGCAGGCAGTGGCCGATGCGGGTGCCGCCCGACCAGTCGTCGACCGCCTCGGCGACCCGGTCGAGCGCCTCATCGACGTCCTTGTAGCGCAGATAGCGGGTGACGTTGGTCAGCCG
>JABDJY010000370.1 GCA_013003285.1 Alphaproteobacteria bacterium
GCCAAACCATGGTCCAAGTCCGCCTTGCTTATGACTGTCGAAAGTTTCAACGTAGCGATCGAAATTTTCCTTCGACAGGGAAGACCAAACACCCCATCCGAAATGCGAATTGGGTGCGCCGACGATCGGCAATTTCAATATACAGCGCGCAAAATAGTGCTCGCCATCGACCACGCAAAAATCCTCCATCAGAATATTGTCTGAGCCATCCAACGCCGAATTTGGTTGCCGCGGCTGATCGCTGGCGCAGGCGCCGGGCCGGTCTAGCGCTAAATCGAATAATCCGCCATGGCTGTCGCCGCAGGAGGGGCAGACCCATTCCCGGTCATGCAAACGCCGCCAGCGGGGATCGTCATTCAGATCGGTTGTCATTCGGTGGTTTCCTAAGGTGGCACGCAGCTGCAGATCTCGGTGAGGAGCCGATGGGCCTCGGTACAGGCGCGCCGATCACGATGTTCGAGATGCCGCCCAGTGAGCCAATCCATCAAACCGAAAAAAATACCAATCGGCGTGAGGATAAAAAGTAAATAGAGCCCGGTAATGTAGGCAAGGGCTTGGGCTACTTTTACACCTATTTCTACTTGTACCGCTGCCTCCGGCCATGAACCCAAGCTGTAAGCGACTGCCAAAAAAATCAAACCGGCCGGAAGGGTATATATGAATCCATTCATCCACTTCAGAAGCCCCCTGGCCATACGCGTTGGCAACCTGAAGTGCCCATACAAGTAAGTGCCACTGGAATCTTGGTTCAGTTGTCCATGGAAATAGTAGACCGATCTTTGACGGCGGGCCGGAAAATTCCTCACCCCGGGAGGGGGCGGGTTCAGCACCTTTAGAACCACTTCATCGTCTGCACAAAACCCAAACGTACCGGTGGGTTTGCGCTTTTTATAAAGGCGAAAAAACTCATCCCGCGGGACTTGTGGCACCAGAGAACCAAAGCGTCGCTCAAAGTCTTCGGTCGTTCCATAGACGGGAAAACGCCACTCTTTTTCGCGCAGTATCGCGAAGCGTTCCCATTGCACAAAACGCTGCCACAAATCTTTTAGCTGGGTGTATTTGGCCGATATCCAAGACATAACGGGCAACCACCATCGGTTGGGGCGCGAACGCCCCAGTCTACCCCATCGCGGCATCTTCCAAAATCATGTCGGCGGCTTTTTCCGCGATCATGATGGTCGGTGCGTTGGTGTTGCCCGACACGATGGTTGGCATGACCGAGGCGTCGACGACGCGCAGCCCTTCCATGCCGTGCACCTTGAGGCGCGGATCGACTACCGCTTCCGGGTCGGTGCCCATGCGACAGGTGCTGACCGGGTGGAAACTGGTCGCGCCGCTGTTGCGCAGGAACTCGAGCATATCGGCGTCGCTGGCGACGTCCGGGCCCGGCGCGTATTCGCTCTCGACATAGTCGGCCAGGGGCCGCGTTGCCATGATCTGGCGCATCAGCTGACAGCCTTTGACCAAGGTCTCGCCGTCGCGCAGCCGGTGCAGGAAATTGGGTTGGATCGCCGGCGCCTCGAACGGGTCGGCGGATTTGATCATGATGGTGCCGCGGCTCTCCGGGCGCAGCAGGCGCACGATCGAGGAAAAGCCGGAAAAGGGGTGCAGCTTCTCGCCGATCTTGTCGGCGCTGAACAAAGTAATGCTGGCCTGAATATCGGGCGTGGCGACCGCCGGGTCGGTGCGCAGAAACCCGGCGGCGACCGACGCGCCCATGGCGAGATACCCGTCGCGCCGGAACGCGTAACGCGCCAGTTCCAGCGCGCCGCGCAGCGGATTGTTGAGCGCGTCGTTCAGGGTCAGCGGCTTGCGGCAGCGATAGACCAGGCGAATATTGAAATGATCCTGCAGATTGTCGCCGACGCCCGGATGGTCGGCGACAATTTCGATGCCGTGCGCGCGCAAATGCTGGGCCGGGCCGACCCCGGAAAGC
>JABDJY010000411.1 GCA_013003285.1 Alphaproteobacteria bacterium
GGCCCGGCGCTACAGCGCGCCGAGCGCCGATGCCGAACTCACCGCCGGCGAGGATAGGTTCGCCCGCGCTCTGGCGTTGCGGACCGGGGAGGGGGCGCCGCCCGATAATATCGTCGCTGATGATCTGGCGCCGGAAGATCTCGCAGAAGTCTATGCCGTCGCCTGGCCCGGCCGGGCCAAACGCTTTCGGCCCGAGACCATCGCCGCCAAGGCCGATAGGTTGCTGGACTCGCCGTTAATCCAGGCGGCCATTAGCCACTATCGGGCCGAGCGCGCGGGCGCGCCAGAACGCCTCGACTGGGGCCGCGCACAGAAGGCGCAGGCCGACCATCAGCGCAAGGTGCGGCTGGGTCTCGGCGTGCGCGAGATCGACAGCCCGGTCGACCGGTGCACCGACCAGACCCGTTCCAAACTGCGCGCCGACGTCATCGGCAAGCTGCACGATGGCGGCCATCTGCGCGACGAGCATGTGACCGCGGCCGAGGAGATCAGCCAGTTGGTGCTGGCCTTCCTGCGCGGCATGTTCCCGAGTAGTCGCCCGTTGGATGGCACCCGTGGCGGCGGCAATAAGGTCGGCACAAGGCAATTCCTCGACCCCGCCGACCGCATGAACCTGTGGGAGGCGCGCAAATGGTCGGAATGCTACGCCCCCTGGTCGCGCGAGATGGGCGCCCAATGGGTGAGCTGCCGCCGCGGCCGCCTCAACCGGCTCGGCCTGGTCTGGGCCGTGGTGCTCGACAATATGGGGCCGCGTCAGCTCGAGCAGACCCACGGCATGCGCCACGGCACCGCCCGGCGGATTCTGGCCGAAGCGCTACGCCGAGATCAGCGGCATCTGGCGCGGGCGACGATGGGAGGAGGGGGGAACAGGAGATGAAAGGTAGGGCGAGCGTTGCCGATTACGCCGGCTCGCTATCCCTCCCGCTCCGCCAACGCCCGTAGCACGACCCCGGCGATGCGCCAGCTGCCGTCGGGCGGTTGTTCCATGTGATACATGGCCAATACCGGCTTGCCGTCGGGGCCGGTGACGCGGACCGGCTGGGCGAAGGCGCTGGTGGTTGCGCCGCCATTCTCGCCGCTCTTTCCATTTCCATTCTGCGTAGGCACGCGGATCGGCGCGTCATAGGTTACCGTGCTGGGCCGGTAGACCGGTTGGAAGCTGGCGCGCACCATGTCCATGAAACGGTCCGGCGTGGCGAACAGGCGCTGGATCGACGGCGCGGCGAAGGCGAAGGCCGCGGCCCCATCGTCGCGGGCAAACGCTGCTATTTGGGCGTCGATCACCGCGCGGAAGGCTTCGGCGCGGGCGACGTTTGCGGCAGGGTCGGTCTCGGTTGACTGTGCCACCACTTGGGTGGCGACCGGACTGGCCGAAATGATCAAGCCGCCCAAGACGATGACGAGCAGGCGTTTCATAGTCTCCAGCCTAGCACCGATCGGTGGCGTTCCGAAAATGAAGCCAGTAGAGTTTGGGGTGCAGAGTATTCGGGCCGCCTGCCTTGTTTACCTAGGAACGCCGCGATGCCATTTCCCTTCACCTTCTCCGGGTCGTTCCGGATCGCCACAACGGCTGACATCGTTGAAACCCAGGAGTTACTTGAGATAGCAATAGTGGAATGGCTGGAGGCCAGTTGGGCGCATGGCATCGTGAAGCAGGAAAATCGTATCGGTTTCAAGGCTGATGTATCTCGGTTGGTTACAGGTTGGAAACTTCCCCGTGCGATCAACCTCACCGGCTCCGGTGAAATTCTGCTCTCCGCGCATAGGAAGGAAATAGTGCTCGCTTACCGGTTTCGGTTAATTCAATTGTTCATACTTTTAACGGTGTTGATCCCCTTGCTATTGGGCTCGATATTTTTCATAGCGCCAAATTTCAGCGCAATTCAAGCGACCACAATATTGGCTCTTGTTTGGGTTTTTTTGTTCGGTGGGCACTATCTGTTCGCAAATATCTACTTGCCTAGGGCGCTGCGATACATCGCGCGCGATTCCACGGGCGGATATATCTATTAGGCCGCAAAGCGCTCGCACTCTCGTTCTGTTCGGGATGCCCTTCATCCGACGTCGCCGCTTGAGACGAAACACCACCAAAACTGCACATCGCGACTCTACGCTGCGCGTCATTTGCTCTATCGTGACCTCCGTGTCCTATCAATCAAGAGCCATAATAAGCCATGTACGATCTTCATCTCAGCGAGGAGCAACTCGCCATCCGCGATACGGTGCGCGACTTTGTCGCCAACGAAATCGCGGCTATTGCCATCCATCCCGACCGGCTCGAGCCGTTCGATCCGCCGTTGCCGGTCGCGCTGATCGACAAGGCTTCCGAACTTGGCCTGCGCACCCTGGCGTTGGCCGAGGATAGGGGCGGCGCCGGCGCCGATACGTTGACCTGCTGCCTGGTCGCCGAGGAACTCGCCGCCGGTGATGTGGATGTGGCGTCGGTGTTGGCGCAAACCGCGTCCTTGGGCGGCCTGCTGTTCGGCCGGTTGATGAGCGCCGAACAGCGCGACCGCTTCCTGCCGGCCTTTCTCGAGGACAATGGCTACCATCTGGCGCTCGCCACACGCGAGCCGACGACGGATACCGCCCTGGGCATCAACTATCATCGCCCGGCCTCCGAGGCGCCCGCTCTGGAGACGGTGGCGGCGGCGGCGCCCGGCGGCGGCTGGGTGGTGGACGGCATCAAGACCCGCGTCGCGAACGCGCCGGTCGCCAAACTTTTCGCCGTGTCGGTGGCAACCGGATCGGGCAGCGGGTTGCTGCTGGTGCCCCACGATGCGCCGGGACTTACCGTTACCGAGATCGACCGCGATGGCGGCTGGTATCACGGCTCGTGCGGCGAGGTTACCTTCACCGACTGTCAGGTGCCGGCGGAGAATCTGCTCAGTGGTGACCAGAGTGGCGACCAGGCGGACTTATCCGAAATTAGCCCGATCAACCAGGCGATCAATCTGGGTGTCGCGCGGGCGGCCTACGCTGCGGCGGTCGACTATGGGAAACTCCGGGTCCAAGGCGGCAGACCGATCATCGAGCACCAGGCCATCGGCAACAAGCTTGCCGAAGTCGCCATCAGTCTGGATGTGTCGCGCAGTATTATCTGGCAGGCCGCGTGGGCGTGCGATAATCCGCAGGCACGCGCCGACGGCAGCCTCTCCGCGTTGCCCCAGTCCCTGGTCTCCCAGGTGGCGAGTGCCGAGATGCTGCACCGGGCGGCGAAGGATGCGGCCGAGTGTTTTGGCGCCATGGGCGTGATGCGCGATATGCCGCTGCAGAAATATATCCACGATACGCGGATGTTCCTGCATTCAGGCAATGGCAATACCGACGCCAAACTTGCCATCGCCGAGGCCCTGGCCGGGTACCGCTAGGTTCTGCCCAGCCCCCTAAAAAATTTGACGATTAAGGAAGTGACATGGATTTTTCCCTGAACGAAGAACAAACCGCCTGGCAGAGGAAGGCGCGAAAATTCGCCGAAGAAGAGATCAAACCGATTTCGCTGGCGCGCGACCAGATTGCCGATCCGGCAGAAACCATCGACTGGGAACTCGTTAAGAAGGGTTCGAAACTGGGGTTCCGCACCGCCGTGGTCTCCAAGGAGCAGGGCGGGCATGGCATCGACTATGTCACCCAGGCCCTGGTGATGGCCGAGCTGGCCAAGGCCGACAGCGCCGCCTCGAAGACCTTCAGCCAGTGCTGGAAATGGAGCCATCTGATCTCTGCCGCGTGCACCGATGAACAAAAGGAGCGTTTCCTCAAACCTTTCCTTGCCGACGACACCTTCGTGCTGGGCTCCGGCCAGACTGAGGCCAATAGCGGGTCCGATACCAGGCGGCCGCCGCCGGGTGACATCAAAGCCGGTGTACGCCTGCGCGCCGAACTCGATGGCGACCACTGGGTGCTGAACGGCGAAAAGCAGTTCATCGCCCATGGCAACATCGCCAAGCTGTTCTTTTTATATGTGCGAACAGACTTTTCGGTGCCGTTCGCCGATGGCACGACAATTTTGCTGGTGCCGGAAGACACACCCGGGTTCAGCCGTGGTAAGGTCTACAATAAGAGCGGCTGGCGGTTTTATCAGAATGGCGAGATGATCTTCGAGGACGCCCGGGTGCCGGTTGCCAACCAGATCGGCGAGACCAATGGCGCGCTGCGCAAGGGGGATGGTGATACGTCGGGTGATATGTTCGGCGACCTGGAGCTTGCCGCCAACGCGCTGGGCATTTGCGATGCGGCCTGCGAACAGGCTCTCGAATTTTCGCGTAGCCATGTTTCCGGCGGCCAGCCTTTGTGGGAGCAGCAACTTGTGCAGCTCAAGATCGGCCGCATGAACATGCTTACCGAAGCGTTGCGCTCGTATGTTCTGCGGGTGGCGTGGGAGCACGACCAGTTGATTCATTCGACCAATGCCGGCCTGGCCATGAACCTGTCGACCGACACGGTTCAAGAGGTGACCGAACTCAACTTGGAAATTCACGATTATGCCGGCGGTGCGATGGATCGGGGCGCCGACAAGCTAGCGCGCGATTCCTTTATTTGGAGTCACCTTGCGGGCGATTCTGTCCAACGGCTCAAAATCGCCGGCCGCATCGGCAAATAATAATTCTCCCACAGCGAAGAGAATTATAGGCGTGCCTCAAGCGCGGCGATAATGGCGTCGGTCATCTGGGCGCTGGTGGCGTTGCCGCCCAGATCGCCGGTGCGTATGACGCCGGTGGCGAGCACGTCTTCCACCGCGCCCTCGATGGCGTCGGCGCTGTCCGGTTGGCCCAGATGGCGCAACATCATGGCGGCGCTGAGCACGGTGGCGCAGGGATTGGCGACGCCTTTGCCGGTGATGTCGGGGGCGGTGCCGTGCACCGGCTCGAAATAGGCCCAGCGATCGCCGATGCAGCCCGATGCGGCGAGACCCAGACCGGCGGCCAGTCCGGCGCCGATGTCGGACAGAATATCGCCGAAAGCGTTGGTCGCCAGGATGACGTCGAAATGCGCTGGTTCGCGGATCATTTCCATGGCACAGGCGTCGATATTGCGGGTCTCGAATTCGATGTCTGGGTAATCCGCCGCCACCGTTCTGGCGGCCTCGAGAAACAGCCCATCGGTCAGCTTGAGCACGCCGATTTTATGCACCGCCGTCACGCGGCCCTTTTTATGGGCGGGATTGAGCCGGCGCTGCCGTGCCGTCGCTGTTTCGAAGGCGAGGCGCGCGGTCTTGGTTGAGGCCTCGCGGGTGATCACCCGCACGGCGCAGGCCGCGTTATCGTCGACCATATATTCGATGCGTGAATAGAGACCCTCGGTGACTTCGCGCACCACCACGCAGTCGATATCGGCCGATGGTGAGGCAACGCCGGCGATGGCGCGCGACGGGCGGATACTGGCGCCGACTTCCAGCCCCTTGCGCATATCGCCCAGCGGGTCGCCGCCGCCGGGCGGGATCTGCGCCACATCCATGGCGCCGAGCAACACTGCGTCGGCTGCCTTAGCGGCGGCCAAGGAACTCTCGGGCATGGCGTAGCCGTCGGCTAGAAAAGTGCCGTGGCCCGCCGGTTGAACCTGGTAGGTGAAACTCGGCCCGCCGGCCAGCGCCAGTGCGTCGAGCACCCGGCGCGCGCAATCGGTTACCTCGGGCCCAATACCGTCGCCCGGTAACACGCAAATCGAAAAACTAGTCATTTCCATTGTCCCCCAAAAACACGGTCCCCGCCACGCCGGGAGGTTAGGCGATTGGCAGCGGGCGGTCGAGTTATCTCAGCTGTTGATTTCGATATTAAAACTCGGCGCTGGCAATCCGGCTTGCTCGGCAATCGCGAGGGTGAGTTTCTTGCGCTTTGGGAGGCCGGCTATAATCATTTTTGGACCTTTGTGACGGGTTATCGTGATGTCGCCATGGGTGGTCTTACTGGTGACGTCGTACTCGATCGCATAGATGTCGCTCAAAGGTATTTCCTCAATCCCGCGCCTAAAAGCGCCGTACTGATAAAGCAATCGCCGGTCGGTCAGGATTGCCGCCGGAATTCTGAAGTTCAGGGTGCACCAGGGCACGAATATCACCAGAAAGATAAGGGCGCCGAGCGGATTCATTGTGTCGCCGAAAGCCCTATCGACGATCCAAAACGATATGAGCAATGCGATAGCAGAAAGAGTGGTAAAGCCAATGCTGCGAAGCAGACTGAGGCCCGTTTGAAAAATCACCCGTTCGTCGGGTTCCAGCATGTTTTTGAGTTTTTGCGCCATGATACCCAGTTGCGCCGACACGGTGCCCGCGCGTAATTTTGGGGGCTGGCTTTACAAGGTTGGGCCGCGCCGGCGACCCGGTAACAGCTTTAGGTTAGCGGGCCTTCTGCATGAAATACATGGTGACAAGAATGACGACGAAGGCAAAGAGAACGATTTCGCCGGTACCAAATGTCATCCCAAGGAGATGTACTCTCATAACCTTAATATCTCCGTATGCAATTCACTGCCGAACGGTTGGCAGCATTCCAGCCCGATTGGTCGACCCCTTCAAGTCGGCCCTATTTGCGTCCCACGGTTAACCAAACTTGGTCGACTCGACGACCTCGATCCCCCTGGAACGCGGGCGCATACTAACCGGAATCGCGCTGTCAGCAAAACGAGTTCGTGTCACAGGGTTAACGCGCGGCGACTACCCCGGTTTCTTTGACCTTGACCAATGATAGTGCCCGATGACGAGGAGAAAACTGGCGAGCACGAGATGGAATATTGCCGGCAGAGTGGCGGCAAACCATGGAACTTCGGACAAAATGGTGAGGCCCGCGACGAGCCGAAGCGCCATAATGATGAAGTAAACAGCCCCGGCGCCGAACAGGAAATATGCCCATTTTCGCTGCGCCGGAAGGGCACCGCGCGCCAGTTTGCGGATTGCATCGACGGCGACGGCGATGATGATAATTTGCAGGCCAATCAGAACAGGGTAAGGCAGACCGCCGGCGGCCCAGGCGCTAAAGGGCGGCAGCCAGGCGGCGTCGGAATAGAACTGCACCAGCTGCGCCAGCACGCGCAGCACGAACGCGGCCAGCAATACCGATAGTATTGTCACATACACTCGATTTTCGATTTGCTGACTCATCGAAAACGGCTCTCAGATATGCACGACGTTGGGAACCGTAATAACGGGCGTGGTGAATAGCGCGCAAGGGGTTGTCGGTGTGACCAGGTGGTTTAGACTTCGTCCATCATGACAACCGGTTCGCCAAACTTATCGCTGGAAGAATTCACCGCGGCGTTGGACAACAGCACGCCGCCCGATGGGCTCGACAATGCTCTGCAGGCTTTGTGGTACGAGGCGCGATCGAGTGGGCCCGGCGCAACGCTGCCCCGCAAGTCTATCGATGACGCCATGTCCGACGATTGGAACAGGGCGCACGAATTGGTCCAACGACTGCGCGACGAACGGGGGCGTTGGGTGCATGGCTATTTGCACCGGGTCGAAGGCGACGACGACAATGCAAGGGGCTGGTACAAGCGTGCCGAACAGCCGTTCCCAACGCTATCGCTAGCCGACGAGTGGGCGCAAATTGCGGTGGCTCTGCTAGCCCGTTAGGTGCCGTCGTTGACGATCCAGATCGAGGGCGGGCCGGCGACCCCGGCACCCTGCATGACTTCTTTTAGCCGCGGGGATGACGCGAAAGCCTGAGCGTCTTCGAGCGTATTGAAATCGTGCCAAAGGGTTATGTCATTTGGATTGTCCGCCGCCTGGTAGACAGCGTGGCCGGTTACGCCCATTTCGGATCGTTCGCCGTCGAAGTCGTCATAGACGGCCCGCCATGTTGCGTAGTCGTTGACCGGGTGACGTGCATAAAGCCTAACCATGGTGCTCTCCCTTGGTAGTGCCGGTTTGTCCGAACCAGATTGTTAGCAAACCATATGCCGAGGCAGCCAACAACGGCAGGGGCACTTCACGAATCGGTGACGCGACCCGCGCGATGGTTGTCGCTCCCGCCCGCCGCCGATAACGTTGGCGACTATCGTCGTCCCCAAGCCAAAGGTCGGGAGTACCCCATGTCTCGTTGCAACTTCGTTCCAGTTTTCGCCGTTCTTGGCGCCGCCATTTCATTGTCTTTCGCCGGGGTTGCCCAGGCCCAAACCCCGACGCCGCAAATTTCCGAGGTCACCGCCGGCATCCATGTGATCCGGGGCCGCGGCGGCAATATCGGCGTGTCGGCCGGCGACGATGGGGTCTTCATGATCGACGATCAGTTCGCCCCGGTCACCGAAGCCCTGCGTGGTCTGATTGCGGGCGTCACCGATAAGCCGATCCGTTTTCTGCTCAACACGCATTTTCATGGCGACCATACCGGTGGCAACGAGAATCTCGGATCGAGCGGGGTCACCATCTTCGCCCATGACAATGTCCGGACCCGTTTGCTCGGCAACGGCGCGCCGGCTGCGGCGCTGCCGGTTGTCACGTTCAACGACACCACCACGTTTCATATGAACGGCCAGACCATTCACGTGTTTCACGCCGCCAGCGCCCATACCGACGGCGACACGCTGATCCATTTCCGCGAAGCCGATGTCATCCATATGGGCGATACCTATTTCAACGGCTTCTACCCCTTTATCGATGTCGCCGCCGGCGGCTCCGTGGCGGGCACATTGGCCGCGGTGGATGCTGCGCTCGCGCTGGCCGATGACGATACCCGCATCATTCCCGGTCATGGGCCGATGTCGAACCGCGCCGAGCTCGTTGCCTACCGGGATATGCTGATCGCCGCGCGCGATGGCATTCAGCCAATGATCGCCGATGGCAAATCGGTCGAACAGGTGGTCGCCGCCAAGCCCACCGCAGCCCTTGATGGCGAATGGGGCGACGGCTTCCTCAACCCCGAACGTTTCGTGCGCATCGTTTATTCATCGCTGACGAAATAGGGCGTCAGCTTGCCTAGCCGTGTCGCGCTTTGAGCCCGGCGATATAGGTGGTGACCAATGTGTCGATCAGCGCGTCCGGGGCGGCGCTTTCGGGCAGGCTGGTGGTTTGCGCCAGCGCGGTGACGCCGTAGAGCGCGCTCCACAGCACGTAGGCGCTGCGCCGCCGCGCCGCGACCTGGCGCGGACCGAACAGGCCGGCGATGGCATCCTCACCCAGCCCGACCAGGCGTTCCGCCTTGTGGCGAAACCAGTCGGGCGCCGGTGCACCGTCCTGGGGTTCGAACTCGATCACCGCCGACCATAGGCGCCGGTTCTTGCCGACAAATTCTAAGTAGCGCCCGGCCAAGGCGCGCAACGCCTTTTCGGGGTCGTCGTCGACGGGGACGGCGGTCACATGGTCGTAGAGTGCGTCCATGGTGCCTGCGTTCATGTGGCGGATAATATCGTCGAGATTTTCGAACACATTATAG
>JABDJY010000412.1 GCA_013003285.1 Alphaproteobacteria bacterium
CGAGGATGGCTCGCAAAAATCGACGAAGACCGGATGCCCAATCTGCGGCATGTATATGCTCGTTGGCGCTCCGCGCATAACCAAGCTAGCGACTACGCGGTTCCCTACTTTTGGGGGACAACTGGCATCGCCTACCGGTCCGACCTGATCGACGCGGAAATCACCTCCTGGATGGATTTGTTCAAACCGCCGGCGGCAGCGAAAGGGCGCATCGCCATGGTTGGCGATCCCCGCGACCTCATCGCACCAGCGCTCTTGGCCCTGGGTTACTCGCCGAACAGCGGCGATCCCTCGGAATTGGAGGCGGTGCAGACCCTGCTCCTCGAACAGAAACCTCATATACGTTCCTATAGTTATGTTTCGATGGAAGAGGATTCGCCACTTGTTACTGGTGACGTCGCCATGGCCTTGATGTGGAGTGGCGACGCGCTTGTGCTCCAAGAGCATAACGAGAACATCACTTATGTTATTCCAAAGGAAGGCACGCTTTTATGGGTCGATTACATGACGATTCTAGAGTCTTCGCAAAAGAAGGAGCTCGCCGCCACTTTTCTCAATTTCATAAACGAGCCGAAAGTCGCCGCGCGCCAGGCCGAATTCGTCTATTATCCCACGCCGAACAAGGCCGCCGAGGCACTGCTGCCCGTTGAGTTCCTTGCGGACGAGAGAATCTATCCGCCGCAAGCGGTGTTGGATCGGTCAACCTTCTTTGAACCCGTACCGGCGTCTTCTTGGAAGCGTTACGCCACCATCTTCTCTGCGGTTACACGATAAGAACAGCTTCTATCAGAGTATTTACCCGTGAAACTGTATCCGAAGTTGTTGCTGGCAATCGTGCCGCTGATTGTCTTACCGCTGCTTTCCCTGGGTTGGCTGGCATATGTAAATTTGCGTGATGTCTCGCGCGAGAACCTACAATTCGAAGTCGAAACGACCCTCGACCAGTCGATAATTAGTATCAATGCGGGCATCCAGAACGCACAAGCGAACGTTCAATTGCTGGCCAACTCGCCGTTGGTTCAAAAATATGTCCTGACCGACGATATCGACGTTCGCTACGCTTTGCTGCTGCCGACCTTGCTGGACGAAATGGCGGCGGTTCAAGCCGCCCACCCCCTCTTCAAAGAAATCCGTATTCTTACGCCAGAGGGATTTGAAGATGCCCGTTCGGCGAGCCATCTTCTGGTCAACAAAACCGAAGACGAATCGAACACCGTCGCGTTTGAGGCCATCAAACAGAATCAGGAGAGTGTTACAACATTGTTGTTTGACGATTTGGACGACAACACTGTGTCCTTACTGGTTGCCGCACCGATTCGTGTCATTGACCGCTCCGCGAATATCTATGATGCAAAACCGCTCTTGCGCGGCTATCTGGCAATCACCGTTGATCTGAAGTTCGTCACCGACCTGATCGAGAAATTCAGGATTGGGCGCAGCGGACATGTGGTTTTGGCTCGATCAGATGGCCAGATCATATACCACCCGCAGCAGCTCGCCGGTGTTGTCAATGACCACGCCAATCAATCGGTACTTGGGACGACCGGCCTCACTCTGTGTGCTCAGACCACGCAGAATGTGGCCGGTAATTACCTAAGCTCTCGAGAAATCTTGGACGAAATTCTTATTGTCGCTTTATTGCCCGAGGCAGACTTTAATGCCGCTTCGAGCCGCCTGGTAACTCAGGTCGGGGGGGTGATCCTTGCAACGCTTCTCTTTGTTGGCTTTGTGATTTCATTCCTGTTGCGAAATTTAGTCTCACGCCCCCTGCAAGAACTTCGGTCGGCCGCGATTAGGATTGGGGCAGGCGAATTTCACTCGCCGGTCAATGTGAGCAGCCGAGACGAGATCGGCGACCTCGGCGCAGCTTTCCGGTCGATGGGTCAAAGTCTCTCGAATTCAACGGAGGAGTTGGAGACAAAAAGCGACCAACTCACCGAAGCATTGCGGACAGCCGAGGGGGCGAGCCAGGCCAAATCAGCCTTTCTCGCCAATATGAGCCACGAATTGCGCACACCGTTGAATGCCATCATTGGCTATAGCGAGATGATGCTCGAGGACGCTCAAGATGAAGGGGCGGAAGAGCGGGCATCCGATCTTCAGAAAGTTCGCGGATCGGGCCGCCACCTGCTTGGACTGATCAACGACGTATTGGATATTTCCAAAATCGAAGCCGGCAAAATCGAACTGAACAACGAACCTGTCGATCTGTCGGAAATACTATTGGAAGTTGAGAGCACAGCCTCTCCGCTCATGGAGGCCAACGATAATCGCTTCAATATCGTGCAGCCTGACAATATCGGCTCGATCGAATGCGACAAACAGCGACTCAATCAGATATTGCTTAATCTGCTTAGCAATGCCGCCAAGTTTACCGAGAATGGCGACATCGATCTGACTGTCGAGCGCAGCGACGATGGCTGGGTCAGCTTCGCCATACGCGATACAGGTATCGGCATGACCGCTGAACAGGTCGATCGGCTGTTCCAGCCCTTCGTCCAGGCAGATAGTTCGATCACTCAAAAATACGGCGGCACCGGCCTCGGTCTGTCGATCAGTCAGCGCTTCGTCGAGATGATGGGGGGGAGCATCGCGATCAGCAGCGAAGAAGGCAAAGGTTCCTGCTTTACCGTGTGGTTGCCCGATATCAAACCGACCCGCCATGATGATACAAACCAGGGCGATGGGCCGCTGATCTTGGTCATTGAAGATAATCTGTCGGATAGCGAGATCTTACTGCGTCAACTTCACCAACTCGGCTATCGGGCTGAAGTGACGCGTGACGGCGAGCAAGGCTTTAAACGGGCGTGCGAGACTGTCCCAACGGCAATTATTCTCGACCTCGAACTGCCAGGAATCAACGGCGACCGGGTCATAGCAGCGATAAATGCCGATGAACAATTGAGGTCTGTGCCTGTCATCATATCGTCGGCTGATTCTGAAGCCGGCGCGCGGATGTTGCAGAAAGGTGCCAGCGACTTCCTGGCAAAACCCACAGACCGAAGCGCCCTAAAAGCCATGCTTGTAGAGTGCCATGCAGTGCATAAACCATCCGCACTTTCGGTTGCTTAACCGACCCTATTCAGAGCGTTTATATTCCAGTCTTCAGGTCGGCTTTGGCTCAAATCGGCCGTCGAACCTACACCGCAGAGGTGATAGAGCGCCTTCAACGAAGCCCTAAACTTCGGGCATCGGGACGGGCTTTTGGACAGGGTTTTGGAAGGTATTTTGACGCCGGTTGGTAACGTCGGATGCTGCTCTAGACGACGGCCTAAGGGATCAGGCGGTAGCCGCCCGGTTCGGTCACCAGGATGGTGGCGTTGGAGGGATCGGCTTCGATTTTTTGCCGCAGGCGATAGACATGGGTCTCCAGCGTGTGGGTGGTGACCCCGGCATTGTATCCCCAGACCTCGCCCAGCAACGTATCGCGGCTCACCACCTTGTCGCCGGCGCGGTAGAGATATTTCAAGATCGCCGTTTCCTTCTCGGTCAGGCGCACCTTCTGTTCATCGCCATCGACCAACAGCTTGTGGGCCGGCTGGAAGGTATAGGGGCCGATCGCAAACACCGCATCTTCGCTTTGCTCGTGCTGGCGCAATTGGGCGCGCAGGCGCGCCAACAACACGTTCAGGCGAAAGGGCTTGGTCACATAATCATTGGCGCCAGCGTCGAGGCCGAGAATCTGATCGGCATCGGTGTCTTGGCCGGTCAGCATGATGATCGGCGACTTAACGCCGTTGCGGCGCATCAAACGGCAGACCTCGCGACCATCCATATCCGGCAATCCCACATCGAGGATCACCGCGTCGAAATATTCGCCCTTGGTGGTCTCCAGCGCCTCTGCCGCCGTGGCGGCTTCGGCGGTTAGAAATTCTTCATGCAGGCGCAACTGTTCCGAGAGGGAATCGCGCAGTCCATCATCATCGTCTACGAGAAGTATCTTTTTCCCTGTCGTCATCAGCCCATACTCCGGTCGGTTATTGTTGGTTCGTGGCCTATTGGCTCACTTCGACGCCGCGCCAGAAGGCGACATGGTCACGGATATTCTCCGCGGCGGCTTTCGGGTCGGGATAATACCACGCGGCGTCCGGGTTCTCTTCCCCATAGACACTGATCGAGTAGTATTTCGCCATGCCCTTCCACGGGCAATTCGATTGACGGTCGCTATCCTTAAAATATTCCCGGTTCAGCGCATCGGCCGGAAAATAGATATTCCCTTCGACAACTTCGAACGTGTCGCTTTCGGCAAGAACGGTATCATTCCAGACAGCTTTTGCCATGATGGCGGCCCCCCTGCGGTTGTAGAGAACATCAGGTGGCTTCGTTAACCCCATAAAACAAGGGGTTACAGGTCTCCCTAAAGGGTTCAAATGCGTTCACGTTCAAGCGAGCCTAGCGCTCTTATGAAGCTAACTATAACCTCTAATACAGACCGACACCCGGTCGATCTTCTGTGTCAAACAACTTATATAACCCCATAACCCTGGCTTTCGAACAGGCCGCGCAGGCAAAGTGGCAACAATTATGAGCGAGACAAGATCAGCCCAACAGGGCGCGTACACGGCGGTTCCGCCGCCTGTCGCCCTGCAATCGGTGGAACGCGCGATCTCTGATTTACGTCGCGGCGCCATCGTTGTTGTGGTCGGCAATGGCCACGCGCTGGTGGTGCAGGCCGCCGAGGGCGTGACCCGCGAAGCGTTGGCGCGCGTGGCAGCGCTCTCCAAAGGGACACCGTCGCTGCTCCTGACAGCACGCCGCGCCGCGATCCTGGGCTTGACCAACGACCCCAAAGGCGCCGTCCGGATCAGTCTAAGCGGCGGGATTACCGCTGACACCGTGCGCATGATGGCAGATCCCGCAGGCCCACAACCCGAGCAACAGCCCGCCGCCCTCTCGATCGCCCTGATCGACCGCGACACCAAGCCGGGCGCAGCGGAATTGGGGGCCATTGAACTGGCCAAGCTCGCGCGTTTACTGCCCGCGGCGGTCGTCGCGGCGGTGCCGGCGGAACGGTTGGGCTATCTGCCGTCCTGGGCGGACACCGAATCTCTGCTCGTGGTCGATCTGGACAATATCCACCAATATCGCGACGCCGAGGCCCGCACCCTGCAGCGCGTCGGCGAAGCGACTGTGCCGTTGAGCGAGGCGGAAAACACCAACGTCATCGCCTTCCGCCCGCCGGATGGCGGCCGCGAGCATTTGGCCATCGTTATCGGCACCCTCGATCTCGACGCGCCGGTTCTGGTGCGCATCCATTCCGAATGTTTTACCGGCGATCTTCTAGGCAGTTTGCGCTGCGACTGCGGTGACCAGTTGCGCGGCGCTGTGGCGGAAATCAATAAGGCCGGCAGCGGCGTCCTGTTATATATGGCCCAGGAAGGCCGCGGCATCGGTCTGGTCAACAAATTACGCGCCTACGAGCTGCAGGATCAGGGTTTCGATACGATCGACGCCAACGAGCAATTGGGTTTCGACCCGGATGAACGGATCTACCTGCCGGCAGCAGAGATTCTGCGCCAATTGGGCATCTCGAAAGTGCGGTTGCTGACCAACAATCCGCAAAAGGTCTCGGCCCTGGCCGAAGGCGGTATCGAGGTTAGCGAACGCGTCCCCCATGCGTTTCCGTCCAACCAGCATAGCGAGCGCTATCTGGCCACCAAGCAGAACCGCGGTGGGCATCTGCTATAGGCGCTGGCTTGGGGTGCGCCCGGCAATATTTGCCCGGTTCCGCGCTCATAACGCATAGGACGGAGCGGAAGCACACTGCGCTCCCTATCTAAAACCCTTAAATTCTGCGGTTTTTAATCGATCGAAGAGTTGGCACTGCGATTGCACCTACTTTCGGTGAGTTGAAGTAGGAGTTGTTGACTGTGCCATCCGTTGCGCCAGTAAGATTCGATATTCCGGGCCTGCACGAAGGAATGCCCGAGACGAAGGCTGTGTCGTTTGCCGCAGACGGCACGAGCTTCTTCGAGAACCTGATCGACGTCATCAATCCGCTGCAGCATATCCCCGGTGTCTCGACAATTTATCGGGCCATCAGCGGCGATGAGATCGCCACGCCCGCCAAGCTGATTGGCGGCGCCCTGTTTGGCGGCCCCATGGGTCTGGCGTCGGCAGCGGCTAATCTGATGTTCGAGGAAGTATCGGGCGACGACCTGGCCGGTCATGCGCTGGCGCTTATCGGCGATGCGGTCGACACGCCGGAACTGGCCAACGCCGTGGCCGACACAGCCGCCACCGCGCCGCCGGTGCCGGGTCTCGCCGCCGTGGCGTCGACGGAAGCCGCATCGCTAACGGTGCCCAACAGCGCAACACCGGCCGCAGCGACCCAAGCGGCAACACCAGCCGTCGCCCAAATGGCAACGCAAATTGCCGGCCCAGACATCATATGGAACGGCCCTCGCGTCCTGCCGTCTCTGGCGCGCGCGACCCCCACCTTGACTGATGCCGCCGGTCCTGACAGGTCGGCCCCAGACAGGTCGGTCATCATGTCATCGGCCCAGCCCGCGCCCCAGCCCATGCCCGTGAGCAACACCCCGCCCGCTAACATCGGCGCCGCGCCATCAACCCCGGCGGCCCAGGCAGCCCGGCCGGCCTGGCTAGATGCGGCCATCGCCGATGCCCAAGCGGTGCAGGGAACAGCCCAAAACGGCAAGGCGCCGCAAAAAGTAGAGGGCCAGCCCTGGATCACCGATGCCATGCTCGATGCACTCGGTAAATATCGCGAGATGAACCTCGAACGTAACCGTTAAACCGGCAAATAGACGGTTATTATCACCGACCGTAAACGACCGTCATCGGGCGCGATCACTGCGCTATAATAGGTCATGCTGACCGTTTATCCGACCGAACAGAGCCGCGGCGTCCTCCAGTTCGAGGGCGGCGAATATCCCTGTGCCCTCGGTCGCAACGGCATCCAACAGACAAAACGTGAAGGCGACGGCGCGACTCCGGCCGGGACTTTTGCCCTGCGCCAAGTGTTTTATCGCCCCGACCGGCTCGCGCCACCGGCGTGCCAACTGCCGATACGCGCGCTCACCACCGATGACGGGTGGTGCGATGATCCGGCGCACGCAGCGTACAACCGGCTTGTCGAACGACCCTTTGCGGCATCGCACGAGGTGATGTGGCGCGCGGATAATCTCTATGATGTGGTTATTGCCATCGGCCATAACGATGACCCGCCGCGCGCGCCCATGGGAAGCGCTATATTTATCCACTGCGCCGCCGCCGATTTCGCGCCCACCGAAGGTTGTGTCGCCCTGGCGCGCGAGACATTGGTCGCGCTAATACCGCGGTTCAGGCGCGACACAGAATTGCAGGTACGAGAGCGTCAGGCCGGCGCACCGTAACCCACCTGACGGGCGCCAAAGACGCCGGTACCGACCCGCACATGGGTCGCACCAAGTGTTATCGCCATTTCAAAATCCGCCGACATTCCCATACTCAACCCCGCGATTTCGTTCCGTTCAGCGATGGTGCGGAGCAGTGCAAAGTGCGGTGCCGGCGCCTCATCGAGCGGCGGGATACACATCAGCCCCACCACTGGCATGCCGGCGCTGCGGCAATAGGCGATAAAATCATCGGCGGCGTCCGGCCATATTCCCGCCTTCTGCGACTCCTCGCCGGTATTGATCTGCACGAAACAGTCGCGCGCTGTGCCGATCTTGTCGAACGCGGCAACCAGCCGATCAACCAGCTTCGGACGGTCGACGGTTTGGATGACGTCGAACAATTCCACGGCATCGCGGACTTTGTTGGTTTGCAGCGGGCCGATCAGATGCAATTCCAAGTCCCTTCGCGCCGCGCGACGGGCGGTCCAATGGGACTGCGCCTCTTGCACCCGGTTCTCGCCAAAGACCAACTGGCCGGCGGCCAGGGCGTCATCGAGACGCTGTTCGACCTGCCCTTTGCTCACCGCTATGAGCGTGATATCGCTGGCATCGCGCCCCGACGCTTGTGCGACCACGGCGATGCGCTGGCCCACCTGGCGTAAATTGTTGGCAACCGCGTCGGTCATTTGACCCTCACAATGGAATTCTGAAATTTCACTCGCCGACACGAACGTATTATACAGAGATCATGTCAAATCGTATTCGAAGCTTCGCCGACCTCATCGCGCCCGTGACCGAAGAAGAGTTCTTCGCAAACTATCACGACCGCAAATTCCTCCATATCCGTGCCCAGGACGCCGAAAAGTTTGCCGACGTCATGTCGTGGGACATTCTGACCGACATGCTCAATATGACGTCGATCTGGAGCCCCACATCGCTCGGCGTGTTCCTAGACACTAAGGCGATACCGGCCGAACAATATTGCCGCGAGGCCATTGACCGCAACGGCCAGCCAAGCCTGCAGCCCGATGCCGAGAAAGTAAAAACGTGGCTGCGCCAAGGTGCCTCATTGGTCGCCAACGATATCGACACGCTGTGGCCTGGCACGGCGGCAGCAGCGAATGCATTGGAACAGCGGTTTGGCGGCAAATCGCAAAGTAACCTCTATTGTTCGTGGAACCAGCATCAAGCGTTCGATACCCATTTCGATACCCACGAGGTGTTCGCGCTGCACATCGGCGGCGAAAAGGTATGGCGCCTTTACGAAGGGCGCCTCGAGCAGCCCATCGCCATCGAAGCCTTTAAGGGCCTGGACCAAAAATATCACGACGAACATCGGGGTGAGGTCTTAGCCGAGGTGACGCTGCGTCCCGGCGACCTGCTCTATATTCCGCGCGGCCAGTACCATGACGCGCTGGCGTCGAGCGACGCCGCCATGCATCTGACATTTGGGTTAACCCACATTATCGGCTTCGACGCCATGAACATGCTGTTTGAGTTGGCCATGGCAGATCCCCTGTTCCGGGCCAATATACCCCTGCCGGAGGCCGGACCGGCGGCGCGCCGCCTGTGGCTCAATGGGATGGCGGACCGGCTGCACGAAATCGCCAAAAGCGACGTGATGGCGGAGAACCTGGAATTTCTTCGCGATTCTTTCCGCTATTACCGGGGCGGATTTGACTTGCCCTCTGACGGACTGGAAGAGAGCGTCGGTGAGCGTTTTAGCGTCGTCGTGAAAAGCCTTGAGGTGGTTGATAATAATGGACAATTTGCCCTCTTAAGCGCAAAAGGCGAGGTGCCAATCCCACCGGAACTTGCCGATCCGATCGCTTGGATCATCGCCCGTGGAGATTTTTCGCCGACAGAATTGGCCGCCCAGTTTCCCAGTCTTCAGGACGGCGTCTGCGACAAACTGGTCGACAATTTGGTGTCGATGAAAGCCATCGCCCCCAGCGCGGTCGTGGCTTGAGCGGCACAAGCCACACGGTACCCTTGCATTTTAAGGGGCTCCGGCCGACCGAATGTATTACTGGTTAATTAAATCATGTTGCGGTTTTATCACAGTGTAATGAATTCGTGACACTTACGACACGGAAAGCATTGCAATTACCATAGATTCCGAGGTTTTATCGGCCCTAAGGCTTCAGTGCAAAAGTCTGGCGTCCGCGTTAGCGCCAGTGCACTGTGAAGTTGACGAGTTCCCATTGGAACGAACGCGGACGCAAGTCCAAGATTTATGGAGGTTGGATTAAAATGAAGAAAACTCTTCTAGCAAGCACTGCCCTTATTGGCGCGGCCTTGCTGACTGCACCGGCGCACGCCGGTACGGTAGGGTCAGGTGATAACCTGGCTGTCAGACTTAGTGGTTTCATGTGGTTCCAAGTAAATGTGATTGACGAAGACATTTCCGCCGGTAACGGTCGTGGATTTGACTTCGACATTCCCGAAACCGAGCTTCACATCAATGCGTCGAACACTGCCGATAACGGCATCAAGTACGGCGTGTCGATTGAGATGGAAGTCAATACCGACGCCAGCAACAACGGTGACGAAGTGTGGGCATTCCTGAGTGGAGATTTTGGCCGCGTTGAAATGGGCGACCAGGACGATGCGACCAACCGTATGCTCGTCGGTGCGTTCCAGGCCCATCAGGGTATCTGTGGACCGTTCGGCGGCTTGGGTTGTTTGGCTCCGGTCTTCCAAAGCGGCGGCGGTGAGCCATTCACCATCGCACGGACCGACTGGCAAGTTGCTACGTCTAGCGACGCTACCAAAGTGACCTATTTCTCGCCGCGTTTCTCTGGCTTCCAGGTCGGCGCGTCCTTCACGCCTGACAGCGGCGGTAACGGTGCGAGCTTCGGCGAAACCGATAACGATGGCGATTACGAGAAGATGATGGGTCTCGGCCTCAACTACACCGGTAAGTTCGACGACTTCGGTATTTCCGCGTCGGTGTTGTACGAAACTGCAACCGACGAAGATACGATCAATGGTGGCGAGACCTTTGAAGACCTTGAGTTCATCTATGTTGGTGCGAAGGTCGACTTTGCTGGCTTCACAGTAGGCGCCAACTACCGCGATAACGGTGATACTGGGTTGAGCAAATCGGCCACGGCTGCTGGTGCAGATCACGGCCATTACTGGGCGGTCGCCGCTGGTTACAAGATGGGGCCCTGGGGCGTCAGCGCTTGGTATTCCTACGGCGAGCGTGATCCACTTGGATCGGGTTCCTCATCGTTCGCAACCGAAGAGATGGTGCGTTACGGCCTAGGTGGGCGCTACGCAATTGCGCCTGGCTGGCAATTACGCGCCGACTTGAGTTTCCTGGAATGGGAAAATCGTGGTGGAACACCTTCGTCGACGTCTAATCCCGATCAGGACTCGACGGCGTTTATCCTGACCAACATGATCAACTTCTAAGACCCGTCGGTTAAGAAGTAAAAGATTAGGGCGGCAGATTTTCTGCCGCCCTATTTTTTTGTGCGGGTTTCTCTGCTATTAGACGAGACCAGCAAGGTCTTTCGGCCAGGCGCAATAATTTCCGGCTATGAAAATGAAGCCAGTTCACAAATCAATCGCAACCGCTTTCTTTGCTGCCTCCGTGTTGGCGGCGTGCGACGGCGTGCCGACGGAACGCGCCGACGGAAAGGGTGCCGACGACAAGATTAGAGAGAGCGGCGGCAAGTTGTTCGGCGATATCAATTTGCTGGGCCCCGATCGAAATGCAGACGATGGCGGCGCATCAGGCATCGGCGTCAACGGATTCTTGTGGCGCGCCTCGCTGGATACGTTGTCGTTTCTGCCATTGTCATCCGCCGATCCGTTCGGTGGCGTGATTATTACCGACTGGTATTCGCCGCCGGAGAGCCCGGAAGAACGCTTCAAGGTCACGACCTATATTCTGGGGCGCCAACTGCGTTCCGACGGTGTCCGTGTGGCGGTGTTCCGACAAGAGCTTGCGGACGGACGCGGCTGGGTCGATTCGCAGGTCGAGGACCAGACCGGTTCCAAGCTTGAGGGTGCAATTTTGAACCGCGCCCGCGAGCTTCGTATCGCCTCCACCGACCAATAATATTCGCCAACCCCGGCGCGCCATCATGCCCCGCTATAATTTTCGCGAAACCGAAGCCGAATGGCAGCGCGCCTGGACCGAGCGCGGCGCCTTTACGGCGACCGAAGAACCGGGGCGGCCGAAATACTATGTGCTCGAGATGTTTCCCTATCCCTCGGGCCGCATCCATATGGGCCATTTGCGCTGCTACACGTTGGGCGATGTCGTTGCCCGCTATAAACGCGCCCGCGGGTTCAACGTCCTCCACCCCATGGGATGGGACGCCTTCGGTCTGCCGGCGGAAAACGCAGCAATGGAAAAGGGTGTCCACCCGGCAGACTGGACGTATGCCAACATCGATGCGATGCGCACCCAGCTTCAGGCGATGGGCCTGTCGATCGACTGGTCGCGCGAACTCGCGACTTGCGACCCGGAATATTACCAACATGAACAGGCCATGTTCCTCGACTTTAAGGAGCAGGGTTTGGTTTACCGTGAGGAGGGATGGGTTAATTGGGACCCGGTCGACCACACCGTATTGGCCAATGAACAGGTTATCGACGGCAAAGGCTGGCGCTCGGGCGCCCTGATTGAACGCCGCCGCTTGGCCCAGTGGTTTTGCCGCATAACCCAGTTCAACGATGATCTACTCAACAGCCTTTCGGAGTTGGAGCGCTGGCCTTCAAAGGTCCGCACCATGCAGGAGAACTGGATTGGACGTTCGGAGGGCGCCTATATCGATTTTAGTTTCGTCGATGACACCGCACGCGAACCGCTGCGGGTTTACACGACGCGACCGGATACGATTTTTGGCGCCAGCTTCTGCGCCATCGCCGCGGATCACCCGCTCACCGAAGCGCTCGCCAAGGACAATCCGGCGATCGCCGCGTTCGTCGAAGGATGCCGGCAACTCGGCACCAGCGAAGAGGCTATTCAGAAGGCGGAGAAGCGCGGCATCGATACCGGCCTGCGCGTTAAGCACCCCTTCGCCGACGAAGAGCTTCCGGTCTATGCGGCAAACTTCGTGCTGATGGGCTACGGGACCGGCGCGATTTTCGGCTGCCCTGCCCATGATCAGCGCGATTTGGATTTCGCCCGCACCTACGATTTGCCCGTCCGGCCGGTGGTCGTGCCTCACGATGCCGACCCGGAAACCTTCAATGTCGGCGACGAAGCCTATGTCGGCGACGGCTGCCTCGCCCATTCGGAATTCCTTGACGGGTTGGGTGTCGACGATGGCAAACGGACGGTGATCGAGCGTCTCGAGGCCCAGAAAAGCGGCGAAGGCACGTTGAATTACCGGCTGCGCGATTGGCTGGTGTCGCGCCAACGCTATTGGGGTTGTCCCATACCCATAGTGCATTGCAGGGACTGCGGCGCCGTTCCTGTCCCCCGCACGGATCTGCCGGTAACGCTTCCCAAGGATGTGGACTTCTCGGCGCCCGGCAATCCGCTGGACCGTCATCCCACCTGGAAAAACGTAGATTGCCCGTCATGCGGCAAGCCAGCGCAGCGCGACACCGACACCTTCGATACCTTCATGGACTCGTCTTGGTATTTTGCCCGCTTCTGTTCACCGAAGGCCGACGCGCCCGTCGATCCGGCGTCGGGAGAATATTGGTTGCCCGTCGACCAATATATTGGCGGCATCGAACACGCGATCCTGCATCTTCTCTATTCGCGCTTTTTCATGCGCGCCATGCACCAGACCGACCATATTGAAATCGACGAGCCGTTCGATGGTCTTTTCACGCAAGGCATGGTCAATCATGCGACATTTCGTGATGCCGACGGTAATTGGATAGAGCCGCAGAACGTAATTCGCGACGCTGATGGCACAGCCAAGCGCGCCGACACCGACGTTCCGGTCGAGGTCGGCCGGGTCGAGAAAATGTCGAAATCCAAGAAGAACACTATCGACCCGACCGATGTGATTGAGCATTTCGGCGCGGATACCGCCCGGTGGTTTATTCTTTCCGACAGCCCGCCGGACCGCGACATGGAATGGACGGATGCCGGTGTCCAAGGCGCTTTTCGCTATGTCAATCGCGTCGCCCGCCTTATCGAAGATCATCTGGACGCCTTGCCCAGTCCCAGCACGGCATTGCCCAGCGACCTATCGGACGATGCAACTGCGCTGCGCCAGGTCACCCATAAGACGATCGCCGGAATCACAGAAGATTATGAGCGGTTTCATTTCAATAAATCTGTCGCCCGTCTTTATGAACTGACCAACGCGATATCTGCGTTCGACAGCACAAGTTCCGGAGCCGGCGGCCCGTGGGTTATCCGCGAGGCGCTTGAGGTTCTGGTGCGGCTGCTGGGCCCGATGACACCCCATCTGGCCGAAGAAATGTGGCGACAGCTCGGTCACGCGACCTTGCTAGCCGATACGGTTTGGCCCGAAGTAGACGACACTCTGATCGTGGACGACACGGTCACGCTGGCGATTCAGGTCAGCGGCAAGCTACGCGGCAAGATCGGTGTGGCGGCGGGCGCCGACGAAGCAGCCGCGGTATCCGCAGCTTTAGCGGTCCCCAACGTTACGGCGGCGATCGACGGGCGGACAGTCCGGAAAACCATTTTCGTGCCCGACAAACTGGTCAACTTTGTTGTTTAAGTTCGCCCCTATCGCCGCCGTGATGGCGTTGCTGGCCGGCTGCGGATTTACCCCGCTCCATGGGCAGCAGCAGGCCGGTGCCAATGCTACATCGGCATTGCGACAAGTATCGGTGTCGCCGATCGCCGAGCGGGTGGGGCAATTGCTGCGCATCGAACTGACCAACCAGCTCACCCCCAACGGTCAACCGCGCTCGCCCGCTTATGTTCTCGATGTTAGTCTCACTGAGAGCAAACGGGATTTAGCGGTGCGTAAGGACGCCACGGCGACACGCGCCAACCTCATCATTACAGCGTCGTTCAAATTGCAAGATGTGCAAGCCGAGAAAATTTTGCTCGATGGCAAGGTTCGGTCGGTCAACAGCTACAACATTCTCGACGCCGATTTTGCGACCCTGAGCGCTGAATCTGATGCCCGGCGGCGCGCGGCGCGCGATCTGGCGACCGAAATAAGATCGCGGTTGGGCGTCTTCCTGTCGCAGCAAAGGGCACCGTGACAGTTGCGTGTATGCGCCCCTTAACCCCTCGAAACATTCAACCGCGCCATTATTATGAAAATTTCCGCAAGTAAGGCCGAGAGTTTCATAAGGTCACCGGGCCGGGATACTCGCGCTGTACTCATCTATGGACCCGATAGCGGTCTTGTACGCGAACGAATTAACAGTTTGTCTGATGTTGTCACCGACGGCTCCAAAGATCCCTTTTCCTTCGCCGAGTTTTCGTCTGCCTTGCTGGCAAAAGATCCAGTACGCCTCGTCGATGAAGTTTTGGCGGTGTCGTTTGGCGGCGGGCGCCGGGTCATAATTGTACGTGATGGTGGCGATGAACTTTCTGCGCCGGTGTCGGCGGTGCTGGATAACGAAGCCGCAAACCATCCGATGGCGGCGCTGATTGTCATCGGCGCGGGAAATTTGACGCCGCGATCCTCGCTACGCCGTCTTTTTGAAGGTAACGATGCTTGTGCGGCCTTGCCCTGCTATCCCGATGACGGGGCCGGATTGGCGCAGCTTATCCGCGGCAGCCTGGCCGCCGAAGATATTGGCATCGATCCCGCCGCACTGCATGTCGCCGCCGCCCTTTTGGGCGCCGACCGCCAGGCCAACCGACGGGAGATCGAGAAACTGATCTTGTTTGCCGGCCCTGGTGGAAATTTAACTGAGGAATCGGTATTGGCCTGCCTCGGCGACAGTGCCGAGGCCTCTACCGATGAGGCCGTATTATCCGCCGCGGATGGTAATTACGACGGCTTGGTTGAACACCTAACCCGCGTTTGGGCCGATGGTATCGAACCTGTCGCCGTCATCCGAAATGCGCAGCGCCACTTCCAACGGCTTCATTATGTGTTGTCGCAAACCCAAGACGGGGTGGCGCTCGATGCCGCGCTTAAACAGTTACGCCCGCCTTTGTTCTGGCGGGTCGCCGGACGGTTTCGCACGCAGCTGAATAGTTGGTCGCTCGCGGCCGTCGAGGCGTCTTTGTTGCGGCTAACCGACGCCGAATTGTCCGCCAAGACAACCGGTGCGCCGGCCGCCTTGGTTTGCGATCGAGCCCTCATGGCCATCACCCAACTCGCGCGATCGGGGCGACGCACAACCCATTAAATATAATAATATCAAATAGTTACCTGTATTATACGGATTGGCCAAACGATGTATCGTCGATAGCGTCGGTCGCCTGCCCCCCGCCCGCACCGCCGGCGTTGATCGCACCGCCTTGGTTCAGACGCTGCAGAATGTCGTCGAGCTGATCGAGGGTGGAATAGTTTATCGACACCGACCCGCCCTTCGCGCCATCGCCCCGGAATTTAATCTGAACCTTCAAGCCCAGCATATTCGAAAGATCGTGCTCCAAGGCTATGGTGTCGGGATCCTTGGCGGGTGCCTTCCTCGGCCGTGCCTTCGGACCCTCCTTGGCGGCTTGCGCCAGCTGCTCTGCCTGGCGCACCGATAGGCCCTTGGCGATGATGTCGCCGGCGATTTTCTCCGCATCGTCATTTCCCACCAGCGCGCGCGCATGGCCGGCCGATAGCGCGCCACTATCCACATGGGCTTGAACGGCGATGGGCAGGGAGAGTAGCCGCAGCGTATTGGCGACGCTGCTACGGCTTTTGCCCACCGCCTTTGCCAGTACTTCCTGGGTGTGATCGAACTCATCCATCAGACGCTGAAAGGCATTGGCTTCTTCAATCGGCGACAGGTTTTCGCGCTGCAAATTCTCGATCAGCGCTATTTCCAGCGTTTCCTCATCGGAGAAGTCGCGCACAATGACCGGTACTTCGTGGAGTTGCGCCTGCTGCGCCGCGCGCCAGCGCCGTTCGCCGGCGATAATTTCATAGGCATCCGCATGCAACGGGTCGCGGCGGACCAGAATAGGCTGCAGGATTCCCTTCGCACGCACCGATTCGACCAACGAGGCCAGTTCCGTTTCGTCGAACCGTTGGCGCGGCTGGAACTTGCCCGGCGATAATTGTTCGATCGGTACCGTATGGGTTCCGCGTTCCGGCTCGCGACCTGTCGGCGCCTCGACCTCGTCGCCTAAAAGCGCCGAAAGACCACGCCCCAAGCCTTTCCGCGGTTCATCGCTCATGCCGCTACCCCCGGTGCGGGCAACCGCCCCTCACGGCGCAACAGCTCCGCAGCCAGATGGATATAGGCCCGCGCCCCGGAGCAATGCATATCGTACACTATGGCCGGCAGGCCGAAGGAAGGCGCCTCAGATACGCGAACATTACGTGGAATGACCGTCTGATAGACCCGGTCGCCAAAATGCTCGCGAACATCAGCCTCAACCGACCGACACAAATTGTTGCGTCCATCATGCATGGTTAATACTACCCCTTGTATGTAGAGGCCAGGATTGAAGGCATTGCGGATACGCTCGATGGAGCGTGTCAGCCGGCTCAAGCCGTCGAGAGCAAAGAATTCGCACTGCAGCGGAACCAGAACCGACTGCGCCGCCACTAACGCGTTCAGGGTCAATAAACCCAGCGCCGGGGGGCAATCCACCAGCACATAATCATATTTTTCGGCGCCATCATCGAGCGCGGCCTTCAGACGAGTTTCGCGCTGCGCTACATCGATGAGCTCGATTTCAGCCCCCGCCAGATCGGCCGAGGCAGGCGCCACATCGAGACCGGGCACTTGCGTTGCCACGGTAATTTGCGCCAGGGATCGCTCGCCGATCAGCGCCGAATAAATATCGTCGGCGGAGGTCGCCACATGCACCCCCAACCCGGTCGACGCATTGCCCTGGGGATCCAGGTCAACCAACAATACTTTTTGACCGCACGCCGCCAGAGCCGTGGCCAAGTTGATCGCCGTTGTGGTTTTACCGACCCCACCCTTTTGATTGGCCACCGCAATAATCTTGGGCTGCCTTGTCGGTTGATCATGGATGTGTGCGGCAATCTCGGTCGCATCAGACATGGTGAAACTCCTTTACGCACAAAATGGAACCGGCCGGATCGGACAGGCTGGGCACCAGATCGAAGCTAATATCCCAAAATCGCCGCGCGTCGGTCAATTCTTCCTCAACCGCCGCACCTTTGAGAAAAAAACACTGACCGCCGGGCGCGATCCACGGTTGGGCCAGGGATAACAATTTTTCAACCGAGGCCACCGCCCGGGCTGTCACGGCCTCCGTCGGCGTCGCCTTCGCCGCTTCGGCTCGCTCGGCAATAATGCTTATACCGGCCCCGGTCTCGCGCGACACCTCTCTCAGAAACGCGGCTTTCCGCTGATCCGACTCGACCAGAGTCACCTGGGCATCCGACATGATGGCGATGACAAGGCCTGGAAATCCGCCGCCGCTGCCAATATCGGTGACCGTCTTGGTGTCGCCAAGCAGGCGGCAAAGCTGCGCTGAATCGAGGAAATGCCGACGCCACACATCATCTAAACTTCGGGCTCCGACCAAGTTGATCGTCTTCTGCCAACGACGCAACATGCCTTCGAATATCTCCAAACGGTCCAATGTTTCACGTGAAACATTGAGAGCCGAGGCGAAGTCCGACACCGTCATGGGGGGCTGACTGGCCATAAGCCACCCTACCAATTGGGGAGGGGTTTCTCCAAACACTATATGTGGGGTATTTGCGGAAAACGGCCGTTAAGCCGACTTAAGTGGCTGGGCCCGCTTGGATCCGCCCCGGCGCACATAGCGCAGCAAGGCCACTAAGGCAGCCGGTGTAACGCCGGGCATGCGGCCAGCCTGCCCCAAGGTCTGGGGGCGCGCCTTGGCGAGCTTATCCTGAACCTCACGGGACAGGCCGCCAATCTGCGAATAGTCCAGCTCCTCTGGCAAAGACAACGCCTCGTCGCGCCGAAACGCCGCTACATCCGTCTCCTGTCGCTTTACATAACCCCTATAAAGCGCCTCGATTTCCAGTCGCTCCGCCAATGACGGCGGCAGATTGGCTAGCTCGGGCCAAACCGAAACCAGGCTTTCGACGTTAATCCCTGGATAGGCCAGCACCTCAAAGGCTGAGCGGCGCACGCCATCCTGATTTATCGACAGGCCGGATTTCATCAGAGCATTCGGCGTCGCCGACAGTGAATTCGTCAGCTCCCTTGCCTCCGCCAGCAAAGCGGACTTGCGCACGAAGGCCGCGCGACGGTCCGGACCGACACAACCGAACGAAATGCCCCGCGGGGTCAACCGTTCGTCGGCGTTATCAGCGCGGAGCAACAAGCGGTACTCAGCGCGCGAGGTAAACATGCGGTAGGGTTCGTCCGCGCCGCGGGTGACCAAATCATCGATCATCACGCCGATATAGGCTTCCGCACGATCGAGAACCAATGCCGCACCCTCGCCCGCGGCCGCATTCAAGCCCGCCATCAGCCCTTGCGCCGCCGCCTCTTCATAGCCCGTCGTGCCATTTATTTGTCCAGCAAGGAAAAGCCCCGGAATCCGGCGAGTTTCGAGGGTTGGATAGAGCTCCCGCGGGTCGACGAAATCATATTCGATGGCATATCCCGGGCGAATGATGCGGGCATTCTCCAGGCCCCCGATGGTCTTCAGCAAATCTGTTTGCACATCTTCGGGAAGCGATGTCGATATACCGTTCGGATAGACCGTATCGTCGTCGAGGCCTTCAGGCTCAAGGAAAATCTGGTGGCGGGTTTTATCGGCGAAACGCACGACCTTGTCCTCGATGGAGGGGCAATAGCGCGGACCCGTGCCCTCAATCTGTCCGGAATATATCGGTGCGCGATGGAGATTGGCTCGGATCAGTTCGTGACCGGCGGGGCTGGTATAAGTGATATGGCAATCGATCTGCGGCACATCGATCGAATCGTTCATATAGGAAAAGGGCTGCGGCACGGCGTCGCCGGCCTGAATCTCCAACGACTGCCAATCAATGGTCTTGCCGTCCAGGCGGGGTGGGGTGCCGGTCTTGAGGCGGCCCATGTCGAATCCAGCGCCATAAAGCGTATCGGAGAGACCAATTGCCGACGCATCACCGACCCGTCCGGCAGAAATCTGTTTCTCGCCAATATGGATTATCCCGCGCAGAAAGGTGCCGGTTGTAAGAACCACCCGTCCAGCGCCGATCTTTTCGCCATCGGCCAGCACAACGCCTGTTACCCGGCTCTCGTCGTCAAATGTCAGATCCTCGACCGCGCCGGCGAAAATTTCCAGACTGGCCTGGTCCCGCAGCAAATCCTGCATGGCCTGACGATAGAGGCGGCGGTCCGCCTGGGCGCGCGGCCCCCAGACTGCAGGCCCCTTGCTGCGATTGAGCATACGGAACTGAATACCGGCGCAATCGATCGCCTTGGCCATAACGCCATCGAGCGCGTCTATTTCGCGAACCAGATGACCCTTGCCCAGACCGCCGATCGCCGGGTTGCAGGACATTTCACCGATGGTCTCAAGCTTATGGGTAATCAGCGCGGTGCGCGCACCCATACGAGCCGACGCAGCCGCCGCTTCGCAGCCTGCATGGCCGCCACCGATCACAATGACATCATAGGAGCGCATGGCCGGCTATGTATGGCAGGTTGAGAGGGAAGTCAAAGCGAATGACATCAAGCGCTTAAGTTTCCGCTCAGCGGATTGTTTCACGTGAAACATTGGCTATTTGCCGATACAGAAATCGCGGAATATGACATCCAGTACGTCCTCCACATCGACCCGGCCGGTAATCCGGCCCAGCGACCGGACCGCGATCCGGATATCTTCCGCCGCCAGCTCGGGTAGGGTGGCGGTCTCTGCCCGGCCCAGAGCGGCAATGCCAGCTTCCAGCGCTTCGCGGTGGCGGGCCCGGGTCAAGGGCGGTTGCTCGGTCGATTCCAGGCGCGCCTGAATTTCCGCTGTCAGGGCCGTCAATAACGCTTCGAAGCCCTGGCCGGTTTTAGCCGAGACCGCGTGGACAGGGCGGCCACCGATATCCGGCGGCAGATCCGCACCTGCAATATCAACCTTGTTCAGCAACACAATAGCGGCGTCATCGATATATTCGCGGGCGAAATCATCCAGAGCGGGCAGGGCGGTGGCGTCGAAAACCACCAGCTTCATATCCGCGTCTTCAGCCGACTTACGCGCCCGGCGCACTCCTTCGGCCTCGATAGCGCCATCGGCCTCGCGGATCCCCGCGGTATCAGCGACGATTACGGCATAGCCGCCGAGCTGCATATGTACCTCAATGACGTCACGAGTTGTCCCGGCGGTCTCCGACACGATCGCCGCATCGCGGGCCGCCAGCCGGTTCAGCAGGCTGGACTTACCCACATTCGGCGCGCCAATAATGGCAACGTGAAAACCCGAGCGGATACGCTCACCTCTATGCTCGTCATCTATATATTGTGATATTTGATTTTTAATATACAACATATTGTATTTCATTTTGGTGTGTGTGTCTTCGGGCAAATCCTCGTCGGAAAAGTCGATGGTGGTTTCCGCATGGGCCAACAGTGCTGTCAGTTGCCGCCGCCAATCGTCGTACAGGGCCGCCAGTGCGCCGTCATACTGACCCAACGCCTGTCGCCGCTGCGCCACGGTTTCCGCGGCAATCAAGTCAGCAACCGCTTCCGCCGATGTCAGATCGAGTTTGCCATTTTCGAAGGCCCGGCGGGTGAATTCGCCGGGTTCGGCCAGGCGGCCTGAATCGATATGGGCAAGGGCCGAGATCATCGCCTCGATCACGGCCAAACCGCCATGGACATGAAATTCAGCGATATCCTCGCCGGTGAAGCTGGCCGGTCCGGGGAACCACAAAGTAATGCCTTGGTCGATATCGGTGCCGTCATCCGGATCGCGAAAGCGGCGCAAGCTTGCAAGTCGTGCCTCGGGCACAGATTGGCCGGTCAGGAGCTCAATGGCCTGGCCGGCAGCCGCGCCGGATACGCGAATGACCGCGACCCCGGCGGTGCCGGCGCCACTGGCCAGGGCGTAAATCGTATCGCTCATATCGCCCACCCGCTCGTCCAACTGACCCTCATCGGGATGCCTATTCCTTCTTGTCCTTATTATCCTGGCCGGCAGCTGCAAGACCCGACCAGAACATCTTCTGAATCTGCTCCCAGCCCTCAGTGCCCGCCGGGTTCCACCCCTGCAGCATTGCTTGCGGGTCCATGGCGTCCAGACCGGCCAATAGGCGCTTCCTTATTTCGTCGACTACTTCCTGCTGCATGTCGCTCACATCGGGCAATCCCATCAACTGCCTTGCTTCTTCCGGCGTACAATCGATATCAACGGTGATTTTCATGATCACCTCCTGCTCCATGTTGGTCCCGTCGCGAGGCAACTAACGTGTTACGGTGGACGAGGCAACAATCAAGGGTGAGGCGCCGCAAGATATGTCGGGAAATTTGTTGGGCGCGGAATCCAGCCCCTACCTGCTGCAGCACGCCGAGAATCCGGTCGACTGGTACCCTTGGGGCAAGGCGGCGCTGGATCGCGCCCAGGAGCTCGACCGGCCGATCCTCTTATCGATCGGCTATGCGGCGTGCCATTGGTGTCATGTCATGGCCCATGAGAGCTTCGAGGATCCCGCCACCGCGGCGGTGATGAACGAGCTCTTCATCAACATCAAAGTCGACCGGGAAGAGCGACCGGATATCGACACCATTTACATGACCTCGCTGGCGCTGTTCGGCGAGCAGGGCGGCTGGCCGCTCACCATGTTCTGTACGCCGGAAGGCAAACCGTTCTGGGGCGGCACCTATTTCCCGCCCACCTCGCGCTATGGCCGCCCCGGGTTCCCCGAGCTGCTGCATCACGTGGCGCAGATTTATCGCGACGAGCCCGACAAGGTGGCGACCAACAGTCAGGCGGTGGTCGCCGCCTTGGAAGATATGTCGAAACCGCAGCCCGCCGGCATGATCTCGGCCGACGCGGTCAATCGTGCGGCGGACACGATCGTCGCCGAGATCGACCCCCGTCATGGCGGCATCGGCACGGCGCCAAAATTCCCGCAAGGCCCGATTCTGAACGTGCTGTGGCGCGGCTATAAGCGCACCGGCGACACGAAATTACGCGACGGGGTTCTGCTGACCCTCGATAAAATGGCGCAGGGCGGCATCTACGATCATCTCGGCGGCGGCTTTGCGCGCTACTCAACCGACGCCGCCTGGCTAGCGCCCCATTTCGAAAAGATGCTGTACGACAATGCTCAGCTGATCGAGCTCTACACCGATGCCTGGCAGGAAACCCAAAATCCGTTATACGCGCAGCGGATCAGCGAGACGATCGAATGGGTGTTGCGCGAGATGGTCAACCAGTCGCCGCCCGGCGGCGGATTCTCGGCCACCATCGACGCCGATTCCGAAGGCGAGGAAGGCAAGTTCTATGTCTGGTCGGAAGACGAAATCCGCACTCTGCTAGGCGATGCGGCGGATCTGTTCATTGCCGCCTATGATGTCCGACCCGGCGGGAACTGGGAAGGCAAAACCATTCTCAACCGTACTCGCGATCCTGAATTGAAGGACGCTGAGACGGAAACCCGGCTCGCCGCGTGCCGGCGCATCTTGTTCGACGCCCGCGCGAGCCGTATCCCGCCCGCCCTCGACGACAAGGTTCTGGCCGATTGGAACGGCCTGATGATCGGCGCGCTGGCCCGGGCAACCGCGGTATTTAACCGCCCAGACTGGCTCGCCGCCGCCCAAGCCGCCTTTCAATTCGTGACCGCAAACATGACCCAAACCGACGGCGGCGGCACGCGCCTGTTCCATGCCTGGCGCAACGGCACGGCCAAACATGTCGCCACTTTGGATGATTACGCCAATATGTGCCGTGGCGGCTTGCTGCTCTTCGAGACCACACAAGTGATTGATTATATTGCGATAATTGAGTCTTGGGTGGCGGCAGCGGACCGTCATTATTGGGATGAGGACGCCGGCGGATACTATCTAACCGCCGATGACGCCGACGACGTCATCACCCGCACCAAGAACGCCCTCGACAACGCCACCCCGGCCGGCAATGCAATCATGGCCGAGGTACTGGCGCGGCTCTATCACCTGACCGGACAGGACGAATACCGAGCGCGCTGCGAAAGCTTGATCTCCGCCTTCTCCGGCGAGGCGGCGAAGAACCCCTATCACTATGTGACCCTGATCAACGCTGCCCAGTTTCTCGCCGAAGCGACCCAGATGATCGTCATCGGCGATCGCGAAAACGCCGCAACCATAAATCTTGTGACGGCGCGTAATCGGGTCAGCTTGCCGGCCAGTGTCCTGTCCGTCATAGCCAACAGCGATCAGTTGAGCACGGGCCATCCGGCCGCCGGTAAAACCCAGATTGATGGGCAGGCCACAGCCTATATTTGTCATGGCCCGGTTTGCTCAGCGCCGCTGACCGATCCCCAGGCGTTGCAAGACTATCTTGCCGGGCGATGATTGGGGCGATGACCACTCTACACGCCAGCCTCGACAGCCCGGTCGGCCCACTCACGGTCACAGAGGAAGACGGCGCACTGGTCAGCCTTGAGTGGCGCCAGCAATCGAACGGCACGACCAGTCTGTTACTCGACGAGGCGCGGCGTCAGCTCGACGCCTATTTCGTCGGAACTCTGACCCAGTTCGACCTGCCGGTGAAGCCCGCCGGCACGGACCATCAGCGTAAGGTCTGGCGGGCCATGCAGGACATCGCCTTCGGCGATTATCAAACCTATGGCGCCCTGTCCGCCGCTATCGGTTCGTCGCCGCGCGCGGTCGGCACCGCGTGCGGGCGCAACCCCATCCCAATCATCATTCCTTGCCACCGGGTGTTAGCGGCCGGCGGCGCGATTGGCGGCTATTCCGGCAGCGGCGGCACCGAGACAAAACGCTATCTGCTGTCGCTTGAAGGCGTCGCCCTCAACGAATAGGCTCGCCACAACAAATCAAAACAAGCCGTGGCCCATATCACGGCGACACTTGGAGGAACAAGAATGGTTCATGCAATCCGCATTCACGAAAATGGCGGCCCCGAAGTTTTAAAGTGGGAAGAGGTCGATGTGGCCGATCCCGCCGCCGGGGAAATTCGGGTGCGGCACACCGCGGTCGGCCTGAACTACATCGACACCTATCTGCGCGAAGGCGCGCGGCCCCTGCCGTTACCGTCTGTGCTGGGGCTGGAGGGCGCCGGCGTGGTCGAAGCGCTGGGCGATGGCGTATCCCATCTAGCGGTCGGCGACCGCATTGGCTACGCTGACATGCCCGTCGGGGCCTACTCGGAAGAGCGGGTCATGCCGGCCCATATCGCGGTTAAATTGCCCGACGCGGTGGACGACCAATCGGCTGCCGCCGCCATGCTCAAGGGCATGACTGCGCAGTTCCTCATCCGCCAATGCTTCCGCGTCGAGCCCGGCATGACCGTGCTGCTCCACGCCGCCGCCGGCGGGGTTGGGCTGATCGCCAGCCAGTGGCTCAACCATATGGGCGCCACCGTGATCGGCACCGTCGGTAGCCCGGAAAAGGGTGAACTCGCCAAGGCCCACGGGGTCCATCACATCGTCAACTACAATACTGAGAATTTCGTCGAGCGGGTGCAGGAGATCACCGATGGCGCAGGCGTGCCGGTGGTCTATGACGGCGTCGGTAAGGATACATTTATGGGGTCGATGAAGTGCTTGTCGCCGTTGGGTATGCTGGTCTGTTTCGGCAACGCGTCCGGCGCACCCGATCCGGTTAATCTGGGCGATCTGTCGACCCATGGATCGATTTTCGTTACCCGACCCATGCTGTTTCACTACACGGCAACCCGCGATGCGCTGGAGGCCTGCGCCAACGATCTGTTCGACGTGATCGGCTCCGGCGCGGTCAAGATCGAGGTCAACCAGACCTATCCCTTGTCGGAAGCCGCCCAGGCCCATCGCGACCTGGAGGCGCGTAAAACCACCGGCTCAACCGTCCTGCTGCCCTAAGCGACGCGCTTGAACGACCATAAGCCCCCTGACGCCAAGGCGGTTCGCAAGGCCCTTCAGGCGCTGCGGGAACAGGTCTTGGCGGCAACGGAACAGGGCGCCGAGGCCGCCCGGCCGGTCGAACTCGATCAGCAGCGAATGGGCCGGCTATCGCGCATGGATGCGCTGCAGGGACACGAGATGGCCCGTGCCGCGGAACGGCGCCGGGAGACCGAAATACGTAAGATCGATGCGGCGCTCGCACGCCTCGACAGTGACGAGTATGGCTGGTGTGTGCGGTGCGGCGAGGAAATCGCCGCCGAGAGGCTGCGCCTCGACCCGGCAGTGCCGGTGTGCATCGACTGCGCTAAAGGTGGTTCCGGAACCTAGATCAAGGCTGTAGCAGCCTATTGATTCATCTATTGGTTCATCGAATCGAAGAAATCGTTATTGGTCTTCGAATGCTTCATCTTGTCGAGCAGAAATTCCATGCCGTCGACAACGCCCATGGGCATGAGAATGCGGCGCAGCATCCACATCTTCGACAATGTGTCCTTATCGACCAGCAACTCTTCTTTACGCGTGCCGGACTTGGTGATGTCGATCGACGGCCAGGTGCGCTTATCGGCCAGCTTGCGGTCGAGGATGATTTCCGAATTACCGGTGCCCTTGAACTCTTCGAAGATAACTTCGTCCATGCGCGAGCCAGTTTCGATCAAGGCCGTAGAGATGATGGTCAGCGAGCCGCCTTCCTCGATGTTTCGCGCCGCGCCGAAAAACCGCTTGGGCCGTTGCAGCGCGTTGGCGTCGACGCCGCCGGTCAGCACCTTGCCCGAAGACGGCACCACGGTGTTGAAG
>JABDJY010000417.1 GCA_013003285.1 Alphaproteobacteria bacterium
GGGTAGAGTTCCGGCACGATGGAGCGTTGGGCATCGGCGTGGATCTTCAACCCGCTGACATCCTTTTGCTGGACCAACCCGTTGAGGCACATGCGCGGGCCCAGCATCAGGCGGGCCGACATATCGATATCGTCGGGCCCGGCGACGCCATTTTCCATCAGGTAGTAGCATTCGTGCAGAATGATGTGCTGCAGCCGGTTGATCAGGAAGCCCACCACCGGGCGGTAAAGCACCACGGTCTCCTTGCCGGTGCGCTTCATGGCGTCGGACACCGCATCGACATCTTCCGGCGGGCAGCTCGGCCCGGCCATGACCTCGACCACCGCGGTGCTTTCGGCTGGCATGAAATAATGCACGCCCAGAAAGCGCTCGGGACGAGACAGGCCATCGGCCAGCTTCACCAAATCCAGGCCCGAGGTACCGCTGGCGATGAGCGGCGCCCCGCCATAGGCGGCCTCGATCTCGCGATAGACGCGCTGCTTATCCTCATAGTTCTCCGGCACGAACTCGATGACCAAATCGGGCGGGTCGGCCGGCATGGTCTCATGGAACGTCACCGGATCGGCTGACCCCGCGAGCGATGCGGCGCGCGAAGACACCACATGAACGTCGAACCCGGCATCAGCGAAGGTGCCGGAGACCGCCTGCCCCATAACGCCATATCCGTAGATCAGGACTTTATTCAGGGCAGCCGTCATGAGATCACCTTCGCTTAACCGGAGTGGAGTACCAGAATAGTTTTCTTAGCTTAGGCCGTACATGACCTTGCCGGCTATCGGCAACTCGGCGGTCATAATGTTGCCGCTCAGGGAATCGGTAATGAACAGCGTCTTGTTGTCGGGGCCGCCGAAGGCGATGTTGGTCATCAAACGGTGGGCGTCACCGGCATGGATCAGATGGGTCGGCAGGCCGTTATCGTCGAAGCGCCAGATGCCGACACCCAGATGGCAAACCAGCAGCCCGCCCTCGGCATCAAGCTCGATGCCGTCGGGCCCAGCATGACCGCCAGACAGTTGAATCGCCACACCGGTTTTCGACGTGCTGCCGTCTTCCATTATCGGCAGGCGCCAAATTTGCTGGCTCCGCGTCACGGCGACATATAACTGGTTTTCAGCCAAGTTCAGCGTGATTCCATTAGGACTCGGTACGTTGACGGCGACCCGGTCGAGCTTGCCATTAGCCTCGTAGCGGAACACCCGGCCCGTCGGGTCGAGCACGCCAGTCTGGCCTTGGTCGGTAAAGTAAAGATCGCCGTTCGACGCGAAGTGGAGGTCGTTTAGCCCCTTGAAACCTTCGCTGTACATCGTCTCGAGGATCGTTTCGACATGCCCCGTATTTGGGTCGACGGTGACCAATCCCTTCTTGTAACAGGCGACGAAGATACGCCCGTCCTTGTGGATCTTTAGGCCGTTCGGCCACCCATCGTACTCGGTCACCAGTTCGATATCGCCGCCTGGCGGAATACGAAAAATACGACCGAACGGAATGTCGGTGAAATAGAGGTTACCCTGCCGGTCGAACGAAGGGCCTTCAAGGAAACACTCGACCTCGGCGCCCTGACGATTCGGGTCCGACCAGGCCGAACGGCGGCGCTGGCGGAATTTCTCTGGCAACGGCTGAAAGACCTGAGCCTCGATCATCTCTACCGGCTTGAATGGATTGAACATCCGAAGCTTCTCCCCCTTTTAGGTACAACTGAAAAGCGATCGCCAAACCGGCGCGCCATGTTGTTGGACTAGTGAAAACACGATATATGTCTGGACAAATTATACAATGTGTCCGGGCAATACAAACACCCGTTGCGCCCGGCCCAAAAACGCCTTACGGAAACATGTAACAAGAGACACAAGGGGAGCAAATTTGATGTCCAATCTACCGACATCCGACGATTTCAACGACATTCTTTTCGAGGTCAAAGACAATGTCGCCTGGATTACCATCAACCGGCCAAGATCGCAGAACGCCTTTCGCGAACAGACGCTCGACGAGTTGATCGAAGCCTTTAAGTCAACCCGCAACGATCCGTCGATCGCGTGTGCGGTCGTCACCGGCGCCGGCGAATCATCATTTTCCGCCGGCGGCGACTTCGGCGCCATGATGAAGCTGAACTGGGCCAACGCCTATCATTGGAACGACCGGATGTTGGGCACCGCCATGACCATCCGCGGCCTACCGATCCCCGTGATCGCCATGGTCAACGGCTGGTGCATGGGCGGTGGCCACGAGCTCGCCCTGTGGTGCGACATGGTGATCGCGTCCGACAACGCCATGTTCGGCCAATCCGGCGCCAAGGTCGGCGCCTGCCCCACCGTCGGCGCGACGCAATATATTCCGCGCATCATCGGCGAGCGTTTGGCCCGCGAGATGATCTTCCTGGCCCGCACCTTCACCGCCGCCGAAGCGGTCGAGATCGGCCTGATCAACAAGGTCGTTCCGCAAGGCACGCTGCGCGAAGAGACCGAGAAATGGTGCGAAACCATCAAGGGCCACAGCGGGCAAACCATCCGCATGACCAAGAAATCCCTCAATCATGAATCCGACGAGCTCTACGCCTCGTGGCAGCATGGTATGGAGCTGTTGGCCCATGTGTGGGGTAGCGACGAAGCCAACGAGGGCATGGAAGCGTTCCTCGAGAAGCGCAAGCCGGACTTCATGCAGTTCCGCATGAAGAATAAGGAAGCGGTCGACAAATATCTCGACGACTTCAACAACAACCGCAACCAGTTGAAAGCGGAATAGGCGGAACAGCCCTCTCCTGGGGGAGAGGGTGGCGAGCGATAGCGAGCCGGGTGAGGGGAAATAGGCGATTGGCACAGCGACAAAATTGTCCCCTCACCCCAACCCCTCTCCCGCGGGGAGAGGGGCTTTGCGCGAACCCATATCAATCTCGGTCGAACGACACCAAATACGGAAGCCGCCATGACTGAACAAGCACTACCCGGCGCCCTCGATGGCCTGCGCGTGGTTGATCTGACGCGGGTCCTCGCCGGTCCGTTTTGCGCCATGTTGCTGGGCGATATGGGCGCCGACATCATCAAGGTCGAACAGCCTGGGCGCGGTGACGATACCCGCGCCTGGGGACCGCCCTTTGTCGGCGAAGAATCGGCTTACTTTCTGGGCGCCAACCGCAACAAGCGCGGCATGACCTTAAACTTGAAGCACGCGGCAGGGCAGGAAATTCTTGGCGAGATGCTGCGCAGCGCCGACGTGGTGATCGACAATTTCAAGCTCGGCACCATGGCCAAGTTCGGCTTCGACGACGATTGGTATGATGCCAACGCGCCGCAGATCGTGCGCTGTTCGATCCTCGGCTATGGCTCGACCGGTCCCCGCGCGGGCCTGCCCGGCTACGATTTTCTGCTGCAGGCGGAAAGCGGGCTGATGAACATCACCGGCGAGGCCGACGGCGATCCCATGAAGCTGGGCGTCGCTATTGTCGATCTGTGCACGGGATTGTATGCGCTCTCGACCATCATGGCGGCAGTCAATGCCCGCCATCGCACTGGCCTCGGCCAGGCCGTCGAGGTCTCGCTCTATGATACCGGCGTGTCCTTGCTGGCCAATGTGGCGGCGAACTTTCTCGCGTCGGGCCAGGCGGCCGGCCGCTACGGCAACGGCCATCCCAACATCGTGCCCTATAACGCCTACCCCACGGGCGACGGCATGATAGCGCTGTCGGTGGGCAACGACATGCAGTTCGCCAACTTCAGTCAGGCGGTCGACCATCCTGAATGGGCAGAGGATGTACGATTCACCCGCAACCGGGACCGGGTCGAGAACCGCGGCGCGTGCGACGGCATGATCGCCGATCTGTTCCGCACCAACACCACAGAATTCTGGCTGGATAAGCTTCTCGCCGCCAAGGTCTCCTGCGCGCCGATCAATACCGTTGAGCAAGCCCTGACGGCCGCCCACACGGTCGCGCGCGGTCTGGTGACCACGGCTAACCACACGACGGAAGGCGAGATCAGAATACCCGGCATCCCCTTCCGCTTTTCCCGCGACCCGGCCACCATCCGGCGCGCCCCGCCGATCCTCGGCGAGCATACCGACGCGGTGCTGGGTGAACTCGGCAAGTCACCCGACGAAATCGCCGCCCTGCGTGACGCCGGCACGATCTAGCTAAGACACCTACAGTTCGGCAATCGCAACGCCACGCGCTTGGAGCGCCTGAACAAGCGGTTCCAGACGATGACGGTAATGCGCCGACCGGCCAACCGACTTGCTATAGAGCGGCTGTCGCACCTGATCGGCGCTGGCCGTGGCGACGATGCGCCGATTTTCGTGGAAGGCGAGGCAGCGCTCGTCTCGTTCCAGACCACAGAATTCAAGCATCTCGGCGATGATTTCACGCGGTTCATCGCTAGAAGTCCAAAAAGGCGTGTGCCCCCATCTCAGGCCTTATCCTTCACCACTGTCGGCTCCCCGGTATCGGCCGAGGGCGGCACATCGGCAAGGCGGCGGTAGACGACTAACACCACAATGAGGCTCACCGCCAGCAAACCAAACATGGTGCGGTAGGCGACCGCCGGACTGCGGCCAAGTTCATCAACCGGAAAGGCGTCCAACAATGCGCCGGTGCCCATCTGCAATAGAAAAACGCCAGACCAGGTGCAAACATTGATGGCGGTGAAAACGCGGCCGCTATACTGGTCGGGAAACAGGCTGCGTGCATGGGCGAAGATCGGCGACGCCATCGCCGAAGTCAGCGTGAATAGCGAGAGCAGGATGGTGACAACGAGAACCGATGTGCTCCAATTCACCGCGAGTAGACCGGTTGCCGCGGCAAACAACAATAGTCCGCCACTAACCACGCCGCGGCGGGTGTCAAACACCCGGTCGAGCGGCCCGTAAGTGAGAGCACTGATGATCCAGGTTACGGACACGATAAATATGACATTGCCCCGCGCCACAGTATCGAGGCCGAACACATCGTTTAAGTAGGGCCCGATCCATAGATTGCGCACGGTCACCAAGGTTCCTACCCCGACAGCTGTAACGGCAGCGAAGGCATAAACCCGTTTATCGGACAGCACGTGACGCAGGCCGTAGATTATCTCGCGCAGAGATTCGCCGCCCGCTGGCACCGGCGCGTCGGCCGGCCGGTCACGGACCGTGAAGAACAGCGCTGCGGCAATCGCGAACGCCGCGATGCCCACGACGAACAATGTATGACGCCAGCCATAGAGTTCGACCGCCGCGGCAAAGGGTGATGCCGACAGCAACATGCCAACGCCTCCCACAGCAATGGAAATCGCCGTCGCCGTCGCCAACCGGTCGCGCGCCACCCAACGGGACAACAACACCATCACCCCCATGAACACCGGCGCCGCGCCGCAGCCGATCAGGAACAAAGCGACGGCCAAGCCGATAATACCCTGCGCCATCGCGAAGACCAAAGTGCCGATCCCTGCCACGACGATAAAACCGAACATGGTGCGGCGCGGCCCAAACCGGTCGAGCAGCACACCGACCGGCAGTTGCATCAGCGCCGCGCCGAGAAAGATCGCCGCCGGCAGGCTGGAAAGC
>JABDJY010000427.1 GCA_013003285.1 Alphaproteobacteria bacterium
GGGGCTGGCCGATGTGCGGGCATTGCGCGAGCAATCGGTCGAAGCGGGGCTGACCGACGAAACGATAAACGAGACGGATCGGCTGCTCGACCGGTTGGCGGCGGACGCCGAGGCGGAAGTGCAAGGCCAAGGCATCGACGACGCCAATATCGAAACTTTGCGCCGGCTGCATTTGAAGTATGACGGCACCGACACGCCGCTCGTCGTCGACTTCGCCTCGGTCGCGGGTATGACGGCGCAATTCGAGGCCTTGCACCGCCAGCGTTACGGCTTCGTCATGACGGAGAAGGCGTTGATCATCGATACCGCGGCGGTCGAAGTGGTGGGCGCCAGCGCCGACCATATGGAGAGTACGCCGGCTGGTGTTGCCACGGCGGCTGAGGCCAAATCGCTGGCGACCGTCGAGACCCATATGGCGGGCGCTGCGCATGCGACGCCGGTCTATGACCGCGAAACCCTGACGGCGGGGGCGGTGGTCGATGGCCCCGCCATCATCCGCGAGGCGGTGGCGACGACTATCGTCGAGCCCGGTTGGCGGGCCGAGATGAGCGCCCGCGGCGATCTAATCTTGCAGCGGGTGGTGCCGTTGGCCCGCACGGCGGCCATCGGTACGACGGTCGATCCGGTGATGCTCGAAGTCTTCAACAATCTCTATATGTCGATCGCCGAGCAGATGGGCTTTACCCTGCAAAACACCGCCTATTCGGTGAACATCAAAGAGCGGCTCGACTTCTCCTGCGCGGTGTTCGACCCGGCTGGCAATCTGGTCGCCAATGCGCCGCACATGCCGGTCCATCTGGGTTCCATGAGCGAAAGCATTCGCGTGGTGATCCGCGAGAATGAAGGTGTCATGGCCGCCGGCGACGTCTATGTGCTGAATGCGCCCTACAATGGCGGCACCCACTTGCCCGACGTGACGGTGGTGACTCCGGTGTTCGACGAAGCCGGCCGCGACATTCTGTTTTATGTCGGCAGCCGCGGTCACCATGCGGATATCGGCGGGCTGACCCCCGGTTCCATGCCGCCCCATAGCAAGGTCGCCGAAGAAGAAGGCGTGCTGATCGATAATTTCAAGCTGCTCGATGGTGGCCGTTTCCGCGAAGACGCGTTTCGCGCGCTATTGGCGTCGGGGCGCTACCCGGCACGCAATATCGACCAGAACATCGCCGACATTCGCGCCCAGATAGCCGCTAACGAAAAAGGCGTCAGCGAGCTGCGTAAGATGGTCGCCCATTTCGGTTTGGCGACGGTGCACGCCTATATGGATCATGTGCAGGATAACGCCGAGGAGTCGGTGCGCCGGGTCATCGATGTGTTGCAGGACGGCGATTTCACCTACCCGATGGACGATGGCAGTGAAATTAAAGTCCGCGTGACCATCGACGGGGCACGCCGTCAGGCTTGCGTCGATTTCACCGGCACCAGCGCCCAGCGGGATAATAATTTCAACGCCCCCAGCGCGGTGTGCCGCGCCGCCGTGCTTTATGTCTTCCGCACCCTGGTCGACGACGACATTCCCATGAACGAAGGCTGCCTCAAGCCGATCGATTTGATCATTCCCGCCCAGTCCATGCTGGCGCCGGAATATCCCGCCGCCGTGGTCGCCGGTAATGTGGAGACCAGCCAGGCGATCACCGACGCGCTCTACGGCGCACTCGGCGTCATGGCGGCGGCCCAGGGCACCATGAACAATCTCACCTTCGGCAATGCGCGCTATCAGTATTACGAAACCATCTGCGGCGGGTCGGGGGCGGGACCCGATTTCGACGGCACCTCGGCAGTCCACACCCATATGACCAATTCGCGCCTGACCGATCCGGAAGTGCTCGAATGGCGCTTCCCGGTGGTGCTGGAAAGTTTCGAGATTCGCGCCGGGTCCGGCGGCGACGGACTGCACCATGGTGGCGACGGCGCGGTGCGGCGCTTGCGCTTCGAAGAGGCCATGGACGTGATGATGCTGTCGAACCGCCGCGTCATCGCGCCCTATGGTTTGGCGGGCGGCGAGCCCGGCGCGCTGGGCCGCAATTGGATCGAACGCGCCGATGGCAGCCGCCACGAGATGACCGGTACCGACAAGGCGGAAATCGCCCCGGGCGATGTGTTCGTCATCGAAACGCCGGGCGGCGGCGGTTTCGGGTCCGCGGCGGCGTCGAAAAAAGCTGCCGAATAGAGATTGATGTTCGATCCTGGGTTGTAGTTTGATAGGGGCTAGCTGGTTAAAGCCTTATCGAAAAATCAGGGAGCCCAGATCATGGCCCTATCCGATTGCCGCGGCGTGCCGGTCTCGACCGGGAACAGGGCGTCGCTCGACCATTTCGAAAAATCGCTGGAACTGCTGAACGGATATTTCGTCGATCCTCTGGAAGAGATCGACACGGCGCTCGCCGCCGACCCGGACTTTATCATGGGCCACTGCATCCGCGGCGGTATGCACGCCGTGGCCTCGGAGAAAGCGGCCGAGCCTGGGTTGCGCGAAAGCGTCGAGGCGGCCGAAGCCTTGGCCGGAAACGCCAATGACCGCGAGCGCGGCCACATCTCTGCCTTGCGGGCTTGGCTCGACGGCGATTTCCGCGGCGCGACCGATGGCTGGGGTGCCGTCGCGGTCGACTATCCGCGTGATCTTCTGGCGCTGCAAATGGCCCATCTGGGTGATTTCTATCTCGGCCGCTCGTCGATGCTGCGCGACCGTATCGGCCGCGCGCTGCCCCATTGGGACGAGAGCGTCCCCGGCTTCGGCTATGTGCTGGGTATGCGCGCCTTCGGTCTGGAGGAAATGAACGAGTTCGACCGGGCCGAGGATACCGGCCGGCGCGCCGTGGAACTGAACCCGCGCGATCCCTGGGCGATCCATGCGGTGGCCCATGTTCTGGAGATGACCGGGAAGCTAGATAGCGGCGTCGATTGGATGACCCAACGCACCGACGATTGGGCGCCGGACAATATGTTCGCCTTCCACAATTGGTGGCACCTGTCGCTGTACCATTTGGACCGGGGCGAGACGGCGCGGGTGCTCGAAATCTACGACACCGGGGTGCGGCCGGAAGCCAGCGATGTGGCGCTGGAGATGCTCGATGCCTCGGCGCTTCTATGGCGGCTGCATCTCGACGGCATCGATGTGGGTGACCGCTGGGCCGAGCTGGCCGATATGTGGGAAGGCACCATGGC
>JABDJY010000433.1 GCA_013003285.1 Alphaproteobacteria bacterium
GAAATGCGTTGGTACTGGGCTTTGCGGTCAACGTGATGGCGTTACTTGTCGGCTGGCACTACGTAAAACAAGGTTACGGCATTCTGATGGTCGATGCCGCTAAGAAGCGACAGTATTTTCGAGAGAGCGAGAAACGCATATTTCGGGTTAATGGTTACGTTGTGTGGTTTCTGGCGTGGCTGGTGGGGAACCGGGCATTCAGCCAGCAAGAAATGCTGAACTTGAACTACTACACTTTTGAAACACCCATGATCGTCTTGGTATTGGTAGGCGCAATCGCAGTCGCCACCGGGACCATGACCGTTATCTCGCTGCTGCGTTGCTGGCGTTCAAATGGCGGGGCTCTACCTTACAACGGTGTTTTCGCCTACGTCGCGAGCCTCTATTTTTGGTTCCTATTCATGAGATGGGGAATAGATCCGGTATGGCTAATGATCGTGCCGACCCTGCATTCGTTGCAATATCTGTTGATCGTGTGGCGTTATCAAATTGGCTACGAGAAGGATCGGGCCGGCGCCAATGAATCTCTGTTGTCGTTTATGTCGGCAAAATTCGCGGGCAAAGCATACCAACTGAATTTGGCAATATTTGTTCTTCTAGGTGTGATCTTAGGGGCCATGGGATTTTGGGCGATCCCTATCCTGTTACAGAACGTCGTGCCTTACGATACCGAAACTTTCGGTCCGAGCATGTTCATGTTCATTATCTTCATCTTCATCAACGTGCATCACTTCTTCATGGATAACGTGATGTGGCGCCGGGACAATCCCGATGTCCGGAAATATCTGTTCAATTAGAGCTAGATGACGCCAGGCGGAAAATAGCTTGCGGCATTAACTGCCACGGTAGGTCGTGTAACTCCACGGGCTAGCTAGAAGTGGTACGTGATAGTGCTGCGCCGCGTCGGTGATCGTGAATCGAACTGGTACGACGTTGAGAAAGCCGGTTTTGTTTTCTTCAGATGCGGCGGTGGTGAAATATTCACCAATGTGGAAAAGGATCTCGAATGTGCCGGGTCGCATTTGATCGGTGTTTAGCAATGGCGTGTCGGTTCGCCCATCATCATTGGTGACGGCGTCGCAGACGAGACTGCGTTTCTCACCCACAATTTCGAAAAGTTCGACACGAACCCCGGCGGCCGGGCCGCCTTTAGCCGTGTCCAATATATGTGTCGAAAGTCCTGCCATCGCTTTTCTCCGCTCACGAACGTCAAAGCCTTAGCCCAAGTCGGCAGCCGCGACCAGTCGCTACGCGCTGTAATCTAGCGCGGCCGATCAGATCAACTGCGCATGGTCAGGTAGATGTAGCTTGTGTTAGCTAGGCTTATCCGTTGAGAGAGAAGAGCAAAATGGCGGCAGAACAAGATTATCCCCGAGACCTGGTTGGGTACGGTCCGACACCCCCAAATCCAAACTGGCCGAATAGCGCGCGATTGGCCGTGCAATTCGTAGTCAACTACGAAGAGGGTGCAGAGAACACGATCCTTCATGGCGATGCCGCTTCGGAGAAATTCTTGTCCGAGATCATCGGTGCTGATGCTCGCGCCGGAGTTCGCCATATGAGTATGGAATCGTTCTACGAATATGGCAGCCGTGTCGGTGTGTGGCGCTTGTTCCGTCTGTTCCAGGAGCGGCAAATTCCGATAACCATCTTTGCTGCTGCGATGGCGCTGGAACGTCACCCTGGCGTTGCCGAAGCGGCCATGAAGTCGGGCTTCGAGATTTGCAGCCATGGCTATCGCTGGATCGATTACCAGTATGTTCCGGAGGAAGAAGAGCGCGAGCATCTGATGAAGGCGATCGAAATTCAGACCAAAGTGACCGGGGAGCGGCCGCTGGGCTGGTACACCGGGCGCACCAGCGAGAACACCCGCCGGCTCGTCGCCGAAGAAGGCGGATTCCTCTACGACGCCGATGATTACAACGACGAACTGCCGTTCTGGACAAGTGTCGACGGCAAGGCGCATTTGGTCGTGCCTTACACGCTCGATGCCAACGATATGCGCTTCGCCACGGCCCAGGGCTTTAATGCCGGCGATCAGTTCTTCAATTATCTGAAAGACAGCTTCGACACTCTGTACGAAGAGGGGACGACGAGCCCACGGATGTTGTCCGTCGGATTGCATTGCCGGCTCGGGGGGCGGCCTGGCAGATTCCCGGCGCTGAAGCGGTTCGTTGACTATGCGCAGAGCCACGACGACGTATGGTTCTGCCGTCGGGTCGATATTGCACGCCACTGGCGTGCCGAATTTCCGGCACCATCTGATACTTGATGATCGGCAGCGGAATATGACAGATGTGGCGTATAGCTCATGACTAACGGGACAAATCCACCGGCCTTCACGGTGCGCTATGTCAATCTGGCGAGCGAAACCTTGGGGGCGCAAGCGCTTAGCACCAGCGACGATTTCTTCGCGGCTAAAGAGCGAATGCTGCAGGATACCGATCCGGTTTTTTACCCCGATAAGTACGACGAGAACGGTAAATGGATGGACGGATGGGAATCTCGCCGCCGCCGTCACGGCGGCCATGACCATTGCGTTGTGCGGCTGGCCCATGCAGGACGTATTCACGGGGTTGAAGTCGACACCAGTTTTTTTACCGGTAACTATCCGCCGGGTTTTTCGCTCGAGGGTGCCTTGTGCGGTGATCGCGAACCCGGCGATGGCGACTGGCAACCGATCGTCGAAGAAACCGCGATTGCCGGTGATTCAAAAAACTACGTACCGGTCGACAATGATGGCATTTTCGACACCATATGCTTGCACATTTACCCCGATGGCGGTGTCGCGCGCTTGCGGGTCTACGGCCAATCCGTTTGGGATGTCGCCACCGCCGAACCCGGTGTGGAATATGAACTTTCGGCGATCAAAAACGGCGGGCGTGTCATCGGCTACAGCGACTCCCATTATGGGCCGGCATGGCCAATCTTCGTACCGGGGTGCGGCGTTAATATGGGCGATGGTTGGGAAACCCGACGTCGTCGCGATGGCGGTACCGACTGGCTGGTAGCGGCATTGGGTTGCCCGGGCCGAGTGACGCGGATCGAAGTCGATACGGCGCATTTTAAGGGAAATTATCCCGACCGGTGTTCGATCCAGGCGGCGTTGGCAGTAGACATAGCCGATGAAGCGGCGCTCGCGGAGGCCGAAAGCTGGCCGATCTTATTGCCCGAACAAAAACTGGAGATGGACCGTCAGCATTTCTTTGCCGACGAAATAGAGAGCGAATTCGGGCCAGTGTCGCATATCCGGTTCAATAACATTCCCGATGGCGGCATCAGCCGGCTGCGAATTTTTGGCACCGTGGATACCGATGAATAGTTTATTTCCGCAGCCGCTGACGGTGGAGGCGTTCGCGCCGTTCGGCGACGTCATCGAGACCGGATCGGCGTCGTCTTTTGCGATTAACGATGATTTAGCCCAGCGTTATGACGACTTGGCATTTGTCGACACAGACGACGAAGGCGGTCGTCCCAATATCAGTATCTTCGTCAGCGAGCCGCGGCCATTGCCCGTCGTCATCGACATGGTTGAGCGTCACCCCTTGGGGAGCCAAATGTTTATGCCCTTGGGTGACCATCCGTATCTCGTTGCTCTCTCTAACGGTGCGCCGCCTTTCGAAGCTTCCGATTTTTCGGTCTTTCTGATTACCGATGGCCGTGGCGTGAACTATCGCAAGGGCCTCTGGCATTTACCGCTATGTCCCTTGTACCGGCCCGGCCGCTTTTTAGTCGTCGACCGCGGCGGACCCGGCGACAATTGCGATGAGTTTCACTTTCCGTCCGATTCACGGGTAACTGTCGAACTCGATGAACCACGTTAGCAGGTCTTCCTCGCTCAATATTTGATTTTAGTGTCGGAGATGTCCCAGGCTCTGAACGCGGCGAGCGCTTCGTTGGCTAGCATTCGTTCGGTGGGAATGGCACGTTCGCTGATCGGCAATGGGATTTCGCGATAGATGTGATCGTCATCGAAGCCGATGGCGGCAGCATCGGTCTTGGAGTTTCCATAGTAAATTCGATCGAGCCGGGCCCAGTAAATGGCGCTCAGGCACATGGGGCACGGTTCACAACTGGCATAGATTTCGCAACCGGCGAGACTGAAAGAGCCGAGTTCGCGACACGCGGCGCGAATGGCGACGACCTCGGCGTGGGCGGTAGGATCGTGGCTGCCGGTAACTTGGTTGGTCCCTTCGCCGACGATGTGCCCGTCACGTACGATGACAGCACCAAAAGGACCGCCGCCGCTCACCGTAACATTCTCTTCGGCGAGGGCGATTGCGCGCCGCATAAAACTATCCCGATCCATCCTTCTGTCACTCCGTTTCGCCACTTGATCCGGCGACACTATCACGTTGCTCTCGGCGGTAAACACCGCTGGTACCGTCAACATGCGTTGCTTCATCCCTTCGGATGAGCGCGCTCGACTTGGCCAAGAAGGGCTCGCCATTGGGTGAATACCCATGTACGCTATCGCTGCGATACTAAGAAATGCGCACGCGCCACCGGCGTTTGAGTTCAGCTCGAACGTACTAAAAGACTGGGCGCTTAAGGAATTATCCGCATCCTCGATCGGAATTATGCGGGCTTAGACTGTCGTTTGTTCGATGGCTTGGCTCTATGGGGAAGGGTGCGCGTTTGTTGCACGGGTGGGATGGCGAACACGAAATGACGGCGCGTACGGTGACATTGGCGGAAATCAACAACGGCGACGCGGCGCAATTCGTCGACGTTTTGGGCGATGTCTTCGAAAATTCGCCGTGGCTGGTGGAGCGTGCCGCGGCTGCATTACCCTATTC
>JABDJY010000434.1 GCA_013003285.1 Alphaproteobacteria bacterium
CAGGATCGGCAGCCACACGAAGGCGCGGATCACATAGCTGGTCCAAAAAGGCAGGAACATCAGCAGCACGAACAGCGCTTTCTGCATGCCCTTGAGGCGCGACAGCAGATAAGCCACCGGATAGGAAATCACCACGGTCAGCGCCGTCGTCATGAAGGCGATACGCAGGGTCTTGAACAGCTGGTCGCGGTACAATTCGGTGACCAGGACGCGCGCGTAGTTGTCGAACGAGAAGTCGGGCTTGGTGCCGAAAATTGTCGACGTCCAGAACGACATCATCAGCATGAAGGCGAGCGGCGCCAGGCCAAATACCAGCAGCCACAAAACGCCCGGGCCGAGGAGCCAAAACGGCCGTCCGATCGGTTTGACCCCGCCGTCTTTCAAAGCCTTGCGGCCCGGCGCCTTCGCACCAAGGCGATCTGGAGTTACCGCCGTCAAGACATTCGTCCGCGCAGTGCCGCTGTGGCGTCCATGTCCACTTCCATCCGGCCGGCATCGATGACCACGCCGAAATCGATTTCCGCCTGTTCGATCGAGACGTAGCCCTGCTCGACATCGGCCAGCACCCGCTCGGGCGCCCGCTCCAGCGGGTTGCCGTAGCCGCCGCCGCCGCTCAGCACGAACTTCACCCGGTCGCCTGGCGCCAGGCGGCGATAGATTCCATGGTCGACCGGTTGATCGTTGGCCCACATGCCGCTGCCACGGCCGTTTTTGCCGCCGCGCCGGCCGAACACCGGGAAGCTGCCGTCTTCGGTGCGGCCGCTCAGGCGCACCGAGCTTTCCACGTCGCGCGCCAATTCGGTGCCGCCGTCGAGGATGCAGAACTCGACTTCCTGGCCGAGTCCGCCGCGGTTTTGGCCCGGTCCGCCGGAATCGGTGCGCAGTTCCTTGCGCACGTAATACATGCGCGCCTCGTTTTCGGTGACCTCGACCGGAATGTTGCGCGTGTTATTGGGAAAACACAGGCACGAATAACCGTCACAGCGCGCGCTGGCACCAAACCCGCCGCTATGCTGGGCGATGGCCAGGAACGAGCGTCCATCGGGATTGCGTCCATGCAGATAGATTTCGTTGGCCGGCGATCCGCCGTTCGACGCCAAAATGTTCTCCGGCATGATGTTTTCCATCGCCGCGAAGACGATCTCGGGAAACAGGTGCGAAATCATGGTGCGGCCCCACGTCGCCGCCGGCGGCCGCGAGTTGATGACGGTGCCTTCCGGTGCGATCACCTTGATCGGGCGTAAGCCGCCGTCATTGTTCGGCACATAGGGGTCGAGCGCCAGCTTGATGGGGTAGGCGGTGTAGGACCGGGTCATATTGTACGAGCAGTTGATCGCCGCACCGACTTCGCCGGACGAACCGGTATAGTCGATGGTCACCTCGTCGCCTTCGACGGTGACCAGGGTTTTGACCTCGATCTCGTCATCGCAGCCGGGAATTTTCGGCAACACCACGTCGTTGCGATAGGCGCCGTCGGGCAGGGCCGCGATTTTGCGGCGCAGGCTCGATTCGGTGCGGTGAATGACTTCCGCGCCGAGCTCTTCCAGCCCGTCGAGATCGTATTCGTCGAGCAGCGCCTTGAGGCCGCGGGTGCAGACATTGTTGGCCACCAATTGGGCGCGCACATCGCCCAACACCTTGTCGGGCACGCGGATGTTGGCGCGCATGAACTCGAACACCGTCTCATTGACCTTGCCGGCCTCGTACAGTTTGAGGATGGGAATTTTCAGCCCCTCCTCATACATATCCTTGGATTCCAGCGTCGACATGCGGCCGCCCATATCCAGATGATGGACGATGCACAGTGTGTAGCCGACGATGCGGTCGCGGTGGAAAATCGGCGAGGCGATCGAAACGTCGATGAGATGGCCGCTGGCGATCCACGGGTCGTTGGTGATGATGGCGTCGCCTGGCTGCAGGGTCTCGGGCGGATGTTTTTTGAGAAAATTGCGCATGACCTCGGGCACGATGCCCAAGAACCCGGCGGTGGTGACCGTGGAGTGCGACAGCATCTGCGCGTTGGTATCGAACAGCGCGCAGCAGAAATCGTGATACTCCTTGACCGATGGTGTGTAGGCCGTGCGCATCAGACCGGTCGCCGCTTCGTCGACAATGGTGATGAGACGGTTCCACAGAATCTGAATCGTGACCGGATCGAGCTGCATGGTCTAACCCCCTCCGACCGCGACGGTGACCGGTACGTCGTCGCTATCTTCGCCGCTCATCGTGGGGATTGCCAGATCGACAACCAGGCAGCCGAAGGCATTAACGCTTAACCGATCCCCGGGGCCGATCACGGTCGTCGATTCCCGTTCCTCGACAATTGCCGGTCCGGCAATCTCCTGGCCAATACGCAAATCGGTGCGCTCGTAAACAGAGACCGACTCCATACTGGCCTGGGCCGAGACGTAGATTTTGCGCGATGCTTTGGGCGCTGCGTCGGTGGTCGCGGCCGGCCGGGCAATGTCGAGTTGCGGCGCCGGCTGGCTGACATGGACGCGAACGCTGGCCAGCTCGACCGGGTTGTCGTCATCGACCTTGCCGTACAACTCGTTATAGGCGGCCTCGAAGCGCGCTTCCCAATCCGACTTCACGGCCGCGTCGTTACACGGACCTTCGGTCTCGATTTCCAGTGGATAGTCCTGGCCCGAATAGCGCAGATCGACACTGCGGCGGACCAACAATGCGCTACCCTCGGGCATCAAGGCGCTGGCTTCATCTTCGAGCTCTTGGAAGGCGGCCTCGACCGCGTCGAGGTCGAGTGCGTTGACGATCTGGCGCACGGCGCGGCTGCCCTCGAAGGCGACCGGCGCGGCCAGCAGGCCGAGCGACGACATGACGCCGGAGAAGGGCGGGACGATGACCTGCGGGCAGCCCAGTTTACGCGCCAGACCGACGGCATGGACCGGGCCGGCGCCGCCAAACGCCACAAGCGACAGGTGTGACGGGGCTTGTCCCTTTTCAGCGACATAGACCCGCGCGGCCGATGTCATATTTTCGTTGACCAGCTCGTGTACGCCGGCAGCCGCCTCGATGGCGGTGAGCCCGGTCGCCGCCGCCAATCCGGTTTGGATGGCGTCTTGCGCCGCCGCAATGTCGAGGCGCATCTGGCCGCCGAGGAAATAGTCGGGGTTGAGATAGCCGAGCAACAGGTCGGCGTCGGTCACCGTCGGCGCGGCGCCGTTCAGCCCGTAACTCGCCGGGCCCGGGTCGGAGCCGGCGCTATCGGGACCAACCTGGAGCAGGCCCAGATCGTTTACCCGCGCGATGCTGCCGCCACCGGCGCCAATCTCCAATAGATCGTACACCGGCACCGCGGCGGGCAAGCCGCTGCCGGCCTTGAACCGGTGCACCCGGTCGACTTCGAAGGTTCGTGTTCGCGCGGCACGGCCATGCTCGATGATGCAGAGCTTGGCGGTGGTGCCCCCCATATCGAAAGACAGCATGTGGTCGAGGCCCATCAGACGGCCGAAATAAGACGCCGCCTCCACGCCGGCGGCGGGTCCGGATTCGACGATCTGCACGGGCACGCTCTTGGCGGTTTCGACCGTCGCCGTGCCGCCATTCGACAGCATGACAAACAGGCGATTGCGATAGCCGCGTTCCTGCAGGCCGGTCGAGAGCCGGTCGAGATAGCCTTCGGCGACGCCCTTCACATAGGCGTCGATGACCGTGGTCGAGGTGCGCTCATATTCCTTGGGTTCCGGGTGCACTTCGTGGGACAGCGACACGGTCACGCCGGGTAGTTCCTCGCGCAGTATTGCGCCGGCGCGTTTTTCATGATCGCCCGCTCGGTAGGAATGGAGAAACGCCACCGCGACGGCTTCCACGCCGGCGTCGCGAAACGCCGCGGCGGCGTCGCGTACTTCGGCCTCGTTCAGCGGCACCAGGACCGAGCCGTCGGCCAGCACCCGTTCGCTCACCCCTAAACGCAGATTGCGCGGCACCATCGGCTCGGGCAGGCGGATGAACATATCGAAAATGTCGTAGCGGACCTCGCGGGCGAGCTCGAGAATGTCGCGGAAGCCCGCCGTCGTCAGCAGGCCGGTCTTGGCGCCCTTGCGCTCAAGGATGACATTGGTGACCAACGTCGTGGCATGGATGACTTCGCTGGTTTGGGCGAGCATGTCGGGAACCGCTGCCGCCAGGCTCTCGACGCCGCGCAGAACGGTCTCCTCTGGCGCCTTGGCAGAGGTGAGCATTTTCTCCACACGAACCGCGCCGCTGTCTTCATCGACAACAGCGAAATCGGTAAAGGTCCCCCCGATATCAACCCCGAGACGGTATGCCGTCGTCATTTTTGTACCCATGGTTCGCGGTGGCCGGTGTATCGCGTTTCGGCCGATGAAACTCTATCAGCGCTTTACTTATCCAGACAAGTGGACGAACTGCGAATAACCATCACGAAATTCAGGGTCGGGGTCGCGCAAGCGTAAAAAATAAAAGGCCGGAAATGAATCATCAGGGCAATTAAATGCCGTTAAGCGCACATATGGGGGCAAACAGCGTGGCTCTCGCTGCGGCTGTTGCCGCGAACGACTTGTCCGGATGATTGACAGTTCCGGCCTGCGAGATTTACCGTGCACGCGGTATATTGCTTCTTGCCTATCGGGCAACAGGCTCCAGGGTGCCTGGAAGAACAACAACAATCGGCAGTTGCTTACGATGACACCGCTGCAAATAGCCGAAACACTGGGTCGATACCCGACCGCCACCATCTATGAGGCGGCCGGTAAATCCGGCGATATGGGCCCCGAAATTCGCCCCATTGTCGATAACGCGCCGTTTTGCGGCATCGCCTATACGGTGCGGACATTTCCCAGCGACACTACCGCGGTGATCCGCGCGCTCGATGACGCGCCGGCCGGTTCCGTATTGGTAATCGACGCCGGTGGCACCGACCGGGCGGCCGTGTGGGGCGGCACCTCGTCACTGGTCTGCAGTATGCGTGGCCTTGTCGGTTGCGTGACCAATGGCTGCGTTCGCGATACCGACGATTTGCGCAAGGTTGGCATTAGCGTCTATGCGGCGGGCATCGCGCCGCGCGGCACTTTGAAGAATCACGAGGGATGGCGCGGCTTGCCAATATCGGTTGGCGGCGTGAGCGTGTCGCCGGGCGACTATGTGATCGGCGACAGCGATGGCATCATTGTCGTACCTGCCGCAGATGGCGCGGCACTATGCGAACGCGCCCAACAGCAGCGTGATAAAGAAGAAGGGTGCGATGCGCGGGTGCGCGACGGCGAATCACTGGCGAGCATTATCGGTCTCGCCGAATTGGAGTGACGGTTGGTGGGTAAGACGATCACCGAAAAAGTGCTATCGCGGGTTACCGGCAGCGACGTGTCGGCCGGCGATATCATCTACCCCGAGCCCGAACTTCTGACGGTACATGATTGGTACGTGGTCAACTTCGACAAGGCGTTACAGGAACTGGGCGTCGACCGCCTCTACGATCCCGACAAGCTGGTCATATCCACCGACCACGAACCGGTGGCGGTCAGCCCGCAGGCGGCCGAGCGCCAGAAACAAGTTCGCGAGATCGTCAAAAAATACGGTATCAAGAACTTCTACGATACGGGCCGCGGCGGCCATGGCCATGTATTTCCCATCGAGATGGGCTATGTGAAACCGGGCATGTTCGTCGAAGCCTACGATGTTCATGTCACCAATTTCGGCGCCGTTGGCGCGCTCGCCATTCCGATGCTGATCGAAATCACCGAGGTCTTGGCCTGCGGCTCAGCCTGGTTGCGCACCCCCGATACGGTGCGCGTGAATCTAACGGGCGCCTTATCGCCGGGGACCGGAATCCGCGACGTCGCGCAGAAGCTGATCTGCGACCTTGGTGCGGCGCGGGTCGATTACGCGGTGGTCGAATATGGCGGTCCGGCGCTGGCCTCGATCGATATCGCCGGCCGCCACACGCTTTGTAACACGCCGATCGATGTCGGCGCCAAGTCGGCTCTGGTCGAGCCCGACCAATCGACCCTCGACTATCTGGCCGATCGCGTCGAAGGTCCCCTGGAGCTGATCGCCAGCGACGCGGACGCCAATTTCCGCGAAGTGGTCGACTACGACCTCGATGTCCTGGAACCACAAATTGCCGTGCCACCGACTCCCGACTGCGTCGTCGGCGTGTCCGAGGTCGCTGGACGTGCGGTTCACCACGCTTTCATCGGATCCTGCGCCGCGGCCAATTTGAGCGACTTGCGGGCGGCGGCCGATATTTTGCGCGGCCACAAGATCCACCCCGATGTTCGCTTCCTCATCACCCCGGGCACCCAGGAAATCATGTCCGCGGCGGAAAGCGAGGGGCTGCTGCAATTGTTCGCGGAAGCCGGCGCGATGATCACGCAGCCCGGCTGCGGCCCGTGCGCCGGCGGGCGCATCGGCGGCATGGCCAACGGCGAGACCTCGATCAACACCGGCACCCGCAACGACTATGGCCGCTTGGGCGCCCCGGATTCGGAGATTTATCTCGGCAGCGCCGCGACCGTTGCCGCGTCCGCCGTGACCGGCAAGATCACCGACCCGCGGGATTTCTTGAATTAGCCGCCAACGAGCCGCTGCGGCGACGAGGACAGACGATGGAATGGGTCTATAAAGGCAAGTGCTGGAAATTCGGCGACAATCTTGGCATCGACGGCGATGTCATGCCGCTGCGCTTTGCGCTCGAACGCGAGCTCGACCCGGAGGTCTTGCGCCCGTTCCTGATGGCCGGCGTCGATCCTGATTTCCCAAATAAGGTCTCACCGGGCGATATCATCGTCGCCGGTAAACGTTTCGGCCAGGGCAACCCCCATATTCAGGGCTTCCTTGGCATTCTCGGGCATGGGTTGGGGCTGGTCGCCGAATCCATCCCACGCGGCAGCTTCCGCAACGCCATCAACGCCGGTCTGCCGTTTTTGACCGGCTGCGACGGGGTCACCGGCGATGTTGAGACCGGCGATGACCTTGAGGTCAATTTTCAAACAGGGGAGTTCAAGAACCTTACGCGTGACATCATGCGCGATTTTCAGCCGTTGGATCCCCAACTACAGGCCATCATCGAGGCCGGTGGTTGGAGCGCCAACCTGGAAAAACGTCTTGCCAAATTGCGTTCAGGCGAATCTGCGATGACATAACCCAATCGCCGTTCAGCGGCACAGCTATGTCATCGATCCATATAACGAAAAGGGGAAACGTTATGAGCAGAGATCGTTGGATTGTTGTTATTGGTATGATTGTTTGGGCCATCCTTGTGGTCGGCACCGCGGCGCTGCCTGCGGGCACTTTTCCGAACAGTATCGAACCGAAAATCCTCGGCAATATGCCGTTTAGCTATTTGTGGATTTGGATCTTGTCGATTGCCTGGTTTGCGCTGCTACCGGTGATACTCCGCGATTCCGCCGTGCCGGGATCGGACGAGTAGACGACCGGAAGCAACAGCTAAAACAAGGAGACAGATCATGACACTCATGTGGATCGTTCTGGCCGTCTACCTGCTGATCGTCGCGGGGATTGCCTATTTTGCCTATCAAAAATCATCACCATCGGTGGAGGATTACTTTCTGCAATCGCGCGGTGTCGGTACATTCGCGCTCGCGTTGACCCTGTTCGCGACCATCGCGAGCGCGTTCTTCTATCTCGGCATCGGCGGGGCCATGGCCGGCCACGGCGTACCGTTTATGGCCGTCGGCTTGTGGCAGTTTTTCACCGTGCTGGCGATGCTTTATATCGGCACCCGCCTGTGGAAACTGGCCAAGGCCTTCAAATTCATCACACCGGCCGATTTGCTGTCCCACTATTACGAGGACAACAAGATTGTGCGCGCCGCCATACCGATTATTTTCATGCTCGGCGCCTTTCCGTTCATGATTCTGCAGATGCGTGGCGCCGGTCTGTCGTTGGAGGTATTGACCGACGGTGACCTCAGCTCGACCACCGGCATCACCCTGTTCACCGTGCTGGCGCTGGCCTATGTGCTGGTCGGCGGCGTCCGCGCGGTGGTCTGGACCGACGTGTTCCAGGGCGTCTATTTTGGCGGATTGGTGGTGGTCGTGTTCCTCGCCATCATCTTCGTGATCGTGCCCGCCGGCAATATCGAATCGGTTTGGGGCGGCATCGAGCAGACCAAGTCTGAAATGATGACCTTCCCCGGTGGAAGGGGGGCGTTTGCCTGGGGCCTGATGTTGTCGTTGGTGGTATTCACCGGCATTGCCAATATCGGTCAGCCGGCGGTGTTCCAGCGTTTCTTTATGGCCAAATCGGTCAAGACGATCCGCCAATCGGCGGTCTTGTACGGCATCATCATCGTCCCGTTGATCTATCTGCTGCTGTACATGACACTTGCCGGTATTCAGCTCGTCGAGCCGCCACAACCCGACATGCTGTTCCCGACACTGCTTGGTCAGTTCACGCCGGTGCTGGCAGCCTTCTTCATTGCCGGCGTTGTTGCGGCGGGCATGTCCACGGTCGACTCTTTGCTGGTCTCGCTGTCGTCGATGGTGACGGTGGACTATGCGCAAAAATTGTTCGGCTATCAGCCGTCGCAACAGCAAGCGGTGATGATGGGCCGGATATTCATCGTCATCGTATCGATCATTGCGTTCGTATTGGCGCTGACAAGCACCAAGGCGTTGGTCGATTTGGCGCTGCTCCAGGTTGGGTTCGCCAGCTGCGTCATGGTGCCGTTGATCGGGCCCATGCTGTGGAAACGGGCGAGCACGGCGGGGGCCGTCGCGGCGTTGATCATCGGCCCGTTGGCGGTTGCCGCGTTTGCCTTCAGTTGGACCGAGACTTTCGGCTTCGATGTGAAGGGGCTGCTGGGATTTAACCAGAATCTCTGGGGACCGGTGGTCGCGATCGTGGTTTTCGTGGTGGTCAGCCTGATTTCACCGGCGGTTAACGCCGACCGTCAGGCGCAGTTCCGAAGCGCCTTGCGCGGGTCCGGCGAAGATAGCGCCGGCGCCGGTGAAGCCGCACAGCAGCCGGCCGAGTAGTCCGGCAGTTACGCCGTTACAATGGCCGCCGCACGCCCTAAAATGCGTTGCGGCGGTCATTTCGTTGCGCCCGTTCGATTGGATTGAATACCGATGACTGACACGAGTGGATATCGCATCGGTATTGATGTGGGCGGTACCTTTACCGACGTCGTTTTGATCAATAACGCGACCGGCGACGTCTCGGTCGCCAAGGTGCTCAACCGTCACCAAGACCGCGAAGTAACCGTCGTAGAGGGCATTCAACGGTTACTCGACGAGACCGGCGTCGAGGCCAGCGAGCTCGACTGGATCAGCCACGGCACGACGATTACCACCAACGCGGTGATCGAGCGCAAGGGCGCGAAGACGGCGCTTATCACCAATAAGAATTTTCGCGACATTCTTGAGATCGGCCGCTTCGCGCGTCCCGCCGATTTGATCTACCGGGTCCATGAGGACAAGCCCACGCCGCTGGTGCCGCGCTATCTGCGGCTGGGCGTGACCTGCCGGGTTGACCGTCACGGCGGGATTGTCAGCGAACTCGACGAGCAGGAATTGGCCGCGGCGATCGCGACCATCCGCGAACAGCAGGTCGACAGCGTCGCCGTTTGTTTCTTGTTTTCCTTCCTTAATCCCGCCCATGAAGAGCGTGTGCGGGCGGGCCTCAGCGCCGCGCTGCCCGACCTCGACATTGTCTTGTCGAGCGAGATATTGCGCGAGTTTCGCGAGTTTCCGCGCACCGCAACGACCGTGTTCGCCGCCTATGTGGCGCCCGTGCTGCGCGCCTATATTTCCGGCTTGGTCGGCCGCCTGACCGATCACGGCATTACATGTCCCCTCTATATCTTCCAATCGAACGGCGGCGTGGCGCAGCCCGATATCGTCATGCGCAATCCCGCCCTGACCCTGTTGTCGGGACCGGCCGGCGCGGTCGTTGGCGCGGCCCAGCTTTGCGGTCAGGCGGGCTATCGCGACCTCATCACCATGGATATCGGGGGGACTTCGCTCGATGTCTGCCTGATCAGAAATTCGGTGGCGGAGGCGACGACGACCCGCGAAATTGACATGTTTCCCGTCGGGATTCCGATGCTCGATGTCCACACTATCGGCGCCGGCGGTGGCTCGATCGTGCGGGTCGACGATGTCGGCCGGGTCAAGGTCGGACCCGATAGTATGGGCGCGCGACCGGGTCCCGCCTGTTATGGCTTGGGGGGCGAGCAGGCGACGCTGACCGATATCAACCTGCTGATGGGGCTGCTCGACCCCACGGCTTTCGCCAACGGCGAGGTGCCGCTCGACCGCGCCCGTGCCGCGGCGGTGGTCGGCGAGCGGGTCGCAGGACCGCTCGGTGTCGATATCGACGCCGCCGCGGTGGGGGTCTATCAGGTCACCACCAACCAGATCGCCGAGGCCATTCGCACCGTGACAGTCGAGCGGGGCAGCGACCCGCGCGATTATGCCCTTGTGGCGTTCGGCGGCGGCGGTCCGTTGCACGCCGCCGATGTGGCGCGCGAACTCGGTGTCGGTCAGATTATCGTACCGCGCCACCCTGGGCTATTTTCGGCGCGCGGCATCGCGACGGCCGATTTCAGCCACGACTATATCCAGTCGATGGTGCGTCCGATCGCGGAAGTGTCGGCCGGCGACGTTGACGTGAACATCGCGGCGCTTATGCACCAGGCCGCGACCGATCTTGAAGCGGAAAACATTGCCGAGGACCGCCGCCACATGACGCCGTCGCTTGATCTGCGCTATCTCGGCCAGACGACGGAAATCACCGTGCCCCTGACCGACGGCTTCGAGGGGGTCGTCGGCCTGTTCCACCAGTTGCATGAACGCCTCTACACCTACAGCGTGCCCGATGAACCGGTCGAGTTGGTGAATGTGCGTCTGCGCGCCGTCGGTACGGTGGATAAACCGCCGCTGCCGCCGGCCGCTGCGGCGGGCACAACGCCGGTACCGACCGGCGCGCGGCCGGTCTTGTTGCCGGACGGCGGGGGTAGCCACCAGGTTCCGGTCTACCGGCGCGATCAGTTGGCGCCCGGCGCCGCGCTGAGCGGGCCGGCGCTGGTCGAAGAACCCTCATCGACCACCTTGGTGTTGGCCGGCATGGATGTCGCGATCGATGCCTTTGAAAATATGATCATTACCCTGCCACCGTCAGGACAAACGCCATGAGTGTCGACGCCTTTACCCTTGCCGTGATCCACAGCTCGCTGATCGCCATCGCCCGCGACATGAAAATCATGACCATGCGCACGGCCTATACCCAACTCTGGAAAGAACAGGGCGACCTGTCCTGCTGCCTGATGGACGGTAATGGCGACATCATCGCCCAGGACCCCAACGGATTCCCCATCCATGTCACCACCATGCCGCTGCAACTGCAGGGCGTGGTGGAGATCATCGGCCGGGAGAACCTACAGCCCGGCGATGTGCTCGCCACCAACGACCCGTTCATCGGCGGCACCCATCTGCCCGACGTGCTGATCGCGCGGCCCCTGTTCCATAAGGGAGAGCTTTACGCCTATGCGTGTAATCGTGGTCATTGGGCCGATATCGGCGGCATGGGACCGGGCAGCTATTCGCCGGCGACCAATGACATTCACCAGGAGGGGATATTCATTCCCCCGGTGAAACTGTTCGAGGCGGGCCAGCCCAACCCTGGTGTGCTCGAGATGATCATGTCGAACATCCGCAATCGGTCGATCGGTTTCGGCGACCTGCGCTCGCAATATGCGTCGTGCGAAACCGCGGAGCGCCGGCTCGATGAGCTGATTGAGCGCTATGGCCTCGACACGCTCAAGGCCGGGATGAGCGAAATTATCGCCCGGTCGGAGGAAATGACGCGGGCGCGCATCACCGCGTTTCCGGACGGCGATTACCATGCCCGCGATTGTCTCGATGGCGACGGCCGCTCGGAGGATAAAATCTGGGTCGATGTCAAAGTCACCATCCGCGGCAGCGATATCGTGGTCGATCTCAGCGACAGCAGCGACCAGGCGACCGGGGGCATGAACTGTTCCCATTCCGCCGCCGCCTCGGCGGTGCAGTACGCCATCAAGTCGATCACCGATCCGGAAAATCCGCCCAACGCCGGCAGCTACAAGCCGATCACGGTCAAGACCCGGCCAGGCTCGCTGGTCGATGCGCAAAAGCCGGGCTCGATGATCGGCTTCGGCGATGTGTGTTACCGCGTTCTCGACGCCACCATGGCGGCGATCGCCGGCGCCATCGGCGACAAGGCAATCGCCAGCGGGTCGGGCTCGACCGGCACGGCCGTTGTCGCCGGCCGTCAGCAACGCGCCAATGGCGATCATTATTTTACCACCATCGAGCTTTCCTCGGGGGCCTACGGGGCGCGGGCGACGCGCGACGGCATGAATGCCATCCGCTACGGCCCGGGCAATGCCGGCCATATTCCCATCGAAGCCGATGAGATCGAAAACCCACTCTTCTTCGAAGCCTACGAGATTGTCCCCGACACCGGCGGCGCCGGGCGCTACCGGGGCGGCAACGGCTTCGTCCGCGCCTTCCGCGTCGAGTCCGACCGAGCGCAGATTTGCCTATGCGCCGACCGCCACGACACACAGCCGCCTGGCCTGTTCGGTGGTGAACCGGGCGCGAACTCGCGCTATGTCCTCAACCCCGGCACCAACCGGGAGCAGGTCTTGGCGAGCAAGACACCCTATATCGATCTTGAGCCCGATACGTTGGTGCGGGTGCAGTCGGCCGGGGGCGGCGGCTATGGCGACCCGCGCGAACGCGACCCGGCGGCAATCGCCGATGATGTCAAAAACGGTTATGTCAGCGAAGAAAAAGCCGCCGCCGCGTACGGCTACACGTCAGGTGTCAAACGGTGACTATCCGTCGTTGCGGTGGTTCAACAACATCGAGAAGGTAAACCGGTCGCCCGGATAGGTGTTGATGCCGTAGAGAATAGGCTCGCCGCGGCGTCCGATGTAGGACCGCTTGATGCGCAGCCCGGCGGCGCCGTTGGGCACGTGGAGCCGTAGGGCAATTGCCTCGCTGAGATTGATCGCCGAAATCTCCTGTTGGATTTCCATGATCCGTTCACCGAACCAGCGCTCCAGCAGCGAATAAACCGCACCGTCATGCTTGCCGATTTCTTCGCGGATACTGGCATAGGCGCCGATGATATAACTTTCGTTCCAGGCGACGGGGAGCGACACCGTGGCGTCGCGCGGCACGCGATAGGATTCCATATACAGAAATTGCTGGCCGGGCTCGCAATCCAATATTTCGGACAGCGCCGCATCGGCGATGATGTCGCGGGTCACCACGTCGACCAGCCGCGTGTAGTGCCCGTGTTGCTCCACCTCGTCGATCGATTTTAACGATAAGCTGAAATGACGCGCCGCGTCGATTTGCTCGACGCGGGTGCCGAGACCTTGGCGCGTCGAGACCAGCCCGGTTGACTGAATTTGTTTGATCGCCTCGCGCACGGTGAACCGGCTGACATCGTAGCGCTCGCACAATTCGGCTTCACTCGGCAGCAAGGATCCCACGGCATAACGCCCGGCGGCGATATCGTTCGCCAAATCGTCGGCCAGGGTCAGGTAGCGGGCGCGGCGTTTAAGGGGGGGATCGACTTTGACGACGTTCATGATTCTCGACGATGTTCAGCGGCGCTCGGACGCTGGGTATTTAACGAGTGTGCGATGCCGTGTATAGGCCAACGATCTGCGCGTTTGCGTCATGTGATAGCGCGGATATCCGATTTATGGTTCAGTATGCTATCCAACATCGTTCACAGCATGCAACGGGTGGGCCGCATCGGCGAGCGGACCCGCACCGGCGCTTAAAAAAGAAAATCAGGGGGATCATCATGCCACATGTAACGACCAAGGACGGCGTCGAGCTTTACTATGAGGAAGTCGGCTCAGGCACGCCGATCGTGTTCGCCCACGAATTCGGCGGCGATTACCGGCACTGGGAACCCCAGATGCGCTATTTCGCGCGCACCCATCGCTGCATCGCCTTCAACGCGCGCGGCTACCCGCCGTCGGCCGTGCCGGAAGATCCCGAGATGTACAGCCAAGATAATGCGCGCGACGACATACTCGCCTTGCTCGACGGTCTGGGTATCGAAAAAGCCCATATCAATGGGCTGTCCATGGGCGGTTTCGCCAGCCTGCATATGGGTCTCGCCTATCCAGCGCGCTGTCTGTCGCTGGTCGTCGCCGGCTGTGGCTATGGCGCCAAGGCCGAAGCGCAGGAACAGTTCGTCCGCGAGACCACGGAAGTCGCCGACCGCATGGAAAACGAAACCATGGCGGTGTTCGGCAAGGTCTACGCCCTGGGGCCGACCCGGGTGCAGTTCCAAAATAAGGACCCGCGCGGCTGGCAGGAGTTCGAAGACCAGATCTGCGAACATTCGAGCCAGGGCTCGGCCAACACCATGCGCGGCGTCCAGCGCCGCCGGCCGTCGCTATACGATCTCGAAGACAAGATGCGCGCTCTGACCGTGCCGACCATGATCATCAACGGCGACGAAGACGATCCCTGCCTCGATGCCGGACTGTTCATGAAACGCACCATCACCTCGTCGGCGCTGGTGCTGATGCCGCGCACCGGACATTTGTGCAATCTGGAAGAACCGGCGCTGTACAATCAGACCTGCGGCGACTTCATGGCCCGGGTCGAAGCCGGCCGCTGGGAAATGCGCGACCCGCGTTCCATGACCACGGCGATTATCTCGACCCCTGGAAAATAGCCGCGCCCGCTGCAGGGCAACTGTTTCGTCTTATGAGACTATGAGACGTGGAGCCGTGCGCGGTCGGTCTGCCAGCCTACGGTGACCGGCTGACCGGCCTCCAGGCTGGTATCGGCGGGTTCGTCGGACATCACCCGGGCGACAATTTCGCGACCGTCGGGCAACCGCATCAAATGCGACGTGGTGAGGCCGAGATAAATGGTCTCCAGATAGGTTGCCGGAACAGCCTGCCAGGCACCGTTGTCGGCTTGCGCGGGGTCGATCACGCGCAGCAATTCGGAGCGCACGGAAAAGGATACCGCATCGCCGGCCGCCGCGGTGGCGCCGGGGGCAGCGACCTCGACCTTGGCGTAATCCAGATCGACGGTGACCCGTTCGCCCGACGCGCCGGCGACGATACCGTCGACCAGATTATTGTCGCCGATAAATTCCGCGGTGAAACGCTTCTGCGGCGTTTCGTAGATATCGCGCGCGCTGCCCTGCTCGATCAAATCGCCATCGGCGATGATGGCGATGCGGTCGGCAACGGTCAGCGCCTCTTCCTGGTTATGGGTGACGTGGATGAATGTAATGCCGACTTTCTCCTGGATGCGCTTGAGTTCCAGGCACATATCCTTGCGCAGCTTGGCGTCGAGCGCCGCCAGCGGCTCGTCGAGCAACAGGATATCGGCGTCGAGCACAAGCGAGCGGGCCAATTGCACGCGTTGCTGCTGACCGCCCGACAACTCATGGGGCATGCGCGCGTTATAGCCCTCGAGCCCGACCATGGAGAGCATCCAATCGACCTTGTCGTTTATTTCATTGCGCGGCACTTTTCGCAGTTTCAGACCGTAGGCGACGTTGCGCGCCACATTCATATGGGGAAACAGCGCGTAGCTTTGAAACACCATCGAGGTTGGCCGCTTGTTCGGTGGCAGATGGCTGACATCTTGGCCATGCAAAAACACTTGGCCGGCGGTCGGCTGGATAAATCCGCCAATCAGGCGCAACAGCGTCGTTTTACCGCCACCGCTCGGCCCCAGCAGGGCGTAATATTGGCCGCTCTCGATCGAGAAACTGACCGCGTTCAGAGCGTTAACCGCACCGTATTTCTTGCCTAGGTCGACCACTTCGACGGCGATATCTGACCGGTTGCTCATTTTTTTTCAATAACCTTGGGTTGGCATTTCGTCGCGCCTTTAGCTCGACATCATCGGTTCGGCCATGGCGCGGGCCTTGCGGGAGAGGTGCTCGCTGCGCAACAGCGTGATGACCAGAATCGAGCCGATCACAACGACCGAGACGATGCTCATGATCCCGGCCATGGCGTAGGATTCGCCCGACATGCCGATATTGAGCATCTGGGCGACCAGCACATTGGAGAACGTGTCGAAACCGCCCTTCAGCAGGCCGGTGCGCACCGCCTCGTTAAACGACAGGATGGTGACGAAAGCGCATGAGCTGAGGACGCCAACGCGGATTTGCGGAAATTCGACCTGCCAAAACGCTTGCCACGCCGTGGCGCCACAGGCGCGCGCCGCCTCGGTCTGTTGGCCGCGGTAGCGCGACATGGTGATCAGAATGACGATGAAGGCGTAGGGATGGGTGTAGATGATCTGGCCGATCATCGCGGTTAGAAAGCCCAGATCGAACCACCCCTCGAACCAGCCGACCCCCAGCGTTTCGCCAAGCCAGGTGAAGGCGCCGGCAAGGTTTTTGAAGAACACCAGCAGGCTCGATCCCATAATGTCGGCGGGCACGAACAGCGGCGACAACATCAAGGCCACGAAGGCGACTTTGCGGCGCGACCGTTTGTAAAATTTGGCCGATAAGAGGGCCATCGGAATGGTTATGGCAACCGCGGTCACCGCCAGATAAAGCGTCCATTCCAGCGATGCGACCAGCAATTTGTCGCCCAGCACGATGCGGTACCAGTCGAAGGTGAAATCGTAAATGCGCGCGCCGAACCCGTGTTCGTTAAACGAGATGTAAACCGTGTACATAACCGGCGACAACAGCGCGAGGACGACGGTCAGCAGATAGGCCCATTTGAGCCGAATTGTCCATGGATTGGCGAAATTGTCGTACATGGTCAGCTCAGCTAATCGGTTCGAGGACTTTGGTCAGATCGAACAGCCGGTGCCCGATATAGAGCAACAGCACGAGGGTTAAAATCATGATCGTACTGATCGCCATCGCCAACGGGAAGTCGAGCGCCACAATGGCCTGATTGGCAATCAAACCGGCATTGACCGCACCCGGTCCGCCGAGCAGCGTCGGCACCAGGGCGACCCCCATGGAGTTGACGAAGATGAATACGCTGCCGGCGAAAATGCCGGGCGCCGCCAACGGCACGATGATGTCGCCGAACAGGCTCACCGGCCCAGCGCCTAGATCGTCACATACTTCGAAGACGTAATTCTGCACCGCCTCCATCGCCAGGAAGCCGGCGAATATCATGAACGGCAGGAAGGACATCACATCGCCGATGACGACGCCGAGTGGCGAAAATAGAATGACCGTAATCGGCTCATTGATAATGCCGATATCGATGAGGAAATTATTGACGACGCCGTTACGGCCGAGCACCGGCCGCATGGCAAACACCCGCACCAGCTCTGAAATCATGAACGGCAGGATGAACAGCAATATGACCCGGTGCTGCGCGGCTTTGGCGACGCGCCGGCGCACAAATACCGCGATGGGAAAGCCGATGATGAACGAGACCACCACCGCGGCGGCGGAATGCAGCATGGAGAACACATAATTCTCTGCGCGCGCGGAGGTGAAGAAATTCTCATAGGCGAACAGCGTAAAGCCCGGCTCCATCCAAAACTGGGTGCGTTCGAAGAAACTAAACACGATCGTCAAGACGATCGGCGCGGCAAAAAACAGCACAAAGAAAATGACCGGGATGTAGAACACCCATTTCTGGATGCCGTTCTCGCCCAATAACCGTCGCCACCAAACCGGAGAGGCCGGGATATCCCGGCCTCTCCTTTTCGGTGACGCCGCTTGTGTCGTCACAGTGTCCACGATTGATTAGGCCGCTTGGAGCCGCGCCCACCAGTCCTGGTAGTCACGAATATGGGTCGGGAACACGTTCTGCCAGGCGTTACCCTTGACCGCAAATCGCGCGTTCTTGCGGGTGAGAATATCAAGCACACGCGCCTCGGTGCCTTCCGGGAAGTCCTTTGCATTGGCCTTCAAGTACGCATCAACGCCGGTCATTTGCGGCGCGAAGCCCAGGCCGGCCAGTGTGCGCGAACCGAACCACGGCGACAGATAGACATTGGCGAGGTTGTAATACTGCGCGTCCATGCCGCGTTCGAGGCCGCCCTTGGTCAACATGATCATGTTGTTCCAGGTCTGGTGGCCTTCCTTCATGGTGCCGTAACGAATGTCGGCGGCGTCGCCGGCTTTGCGGTTAGCGACAATTTGGATCGGCTCCCAACAGGACGACATCAGAACTTCGCCGCTGGCCAGAATGCCGACGCCGTTCTGGAAACCGTCCCAGAAGGTGCGGAACTGGCCCTTTTTCTTCCAGTCGATCAGGAATTCACAGACCGCCTGGACTTCCTTCGGCTTCATGTTGGACGGGTTCTCGATGTCGATCTTGCCGCTTTCCTTGAGGTAGATACCCATATTCGTCAGGGTCGGCCCGAAATCGTTCTGCAGAGCGACACGACCCTTGAACTGGGAATCGAACATCACGCCCCAGCTGTCGGGATGGAAGCCCAGCGCCTTGAAGTCATAGGCCATGGAATCGGCGTTGGAGATCATCGGCGTCGAGTACACTTTGCCTTCGAAGCGGATGGTATGGGCGGCGAGACCGCCCTCATTGTAGACCGGCAGGATATTTTTCCAGTTGGGAATCCGGCTGGTGTCGATCGGCACGATGGCTTTTTGCGACGCCATGGCGTCTTCCATGCCGCCGCCATTGTCGGTGATCGCGTCGAACAGCTTGTTACCGTCGCCAACGACCATTTTCTGAATCGATTCGTCGGCGCGGGCGCTCTTCGCGGTGGCGGCAATTTCGATGCCGGCCTGGCTTGCCATGGCGCTCCAGTCCTTGGCGCCGACCTTGTGGACCCCCGGGTTCGCCCAAACCCGCAACGCATCGCCTTCGGCGGCGGAGGCACCGGGTATCCGGCCTAGCGTCGCTGCGGCGCCCGCGCCGGCAGCGGTGTACATGAACGCGCGGCGCGTCCATTCTGATTGGTTCATTGATTTTCTCCCTGGTACGTGTCGACCCGTTGCGCCATTCCAACGCTATAGTTTCGGGCGATCCACTTATTGTTCTGCTTGCCGTTAAATTGCGTAGCAAACTTGGAAGCACATTCCTGTGTGCCGGAGCGTAGCTCACCGCGCTTTTTAAGGAAAGCGGGGAGGCGGGTTTATCGACGCTTTGGCAATGCCAGGATTATCGCGCGTAAACAAATCGTTGAATCGGCGGTCAGAATCGGGGGCCGATATTGTTCCAGCGTCCAACAGATCGCCGTTCTAGGCTTTCTTGTCAAAGAAGCGCACAGCGATTGGTTGCGTCAGCCATTGTTGCAGTGTAGCCAGATCGCCGCGCGTCCCGCGCCAAGCGAAATACTCTTCATACTGCGCGCGCGTGTCCCACTCCTGGATCGCTACGATCGTGCTCGGGTCATCCTGATCTTGGTAGGCGTATACCTCTAGGCACCCCTCACGATCGCGCGTTTCCGGCAACTGTTCGCCGATGGTTTCGAGGACGTCGCCAACATGTTCCGGCTGGACTTTGATTTCGAGTATGATTTTGCAGGTCAATGGCTCTCTCCCCGGCGGTACGCGCTGCAAACCGAGCTTAACGCGGAGGCACCCGAAAGCAAGGTTTCGATCCGCGTGGTGCGTGACCGGCTGTTTACGTCCAATTTTCGACTTGTGTGGATGGCTCCCGCGTTGCAAGGATTTTGTTGGTGTGGCGTTTTGGTCGGGTGCAGTCTTGTGTCCGGCCTGTTGATGCGGTGTTTACGACCGCTGGCCTTGATGGTTTCCGCGGATTGGGTCCCATTCTGCTTTGCGGACTGTAGCGTCCTTGACGTAAATCGGGTTTTCCCTATCCCCGGTCTGACCGGTTTGCCATCACCTCTCATCGTCCTCGCAATCGTTGATCGTTTCGGTGATCCCGAGCGATCAATTGATCATGCTACCGCCTCTTGAGTTGAAGGTTGCGGCACGCGGTAAATCTCATCACGGGTCATCACAGCCCACACGATCCGCGCGGTCTTGTTGGCCATCGCGACAGCGACCAGCTTGGCTGGCTTGCGGTGCAATAGTTCGATGGTCCAGGGATGTCTGTCCGGATGACGGCGAACCGATTGGAGCTGTGCTGTCATCCCGTTGATCAACAACCGCCGTAGATAGCGATCACCCATCTTGGAAATCCGACCCAACCGCTCCTTGCCGCCACTGGAATTGGCTCGCGGGGTCAACCCCAGCCAGGCAGCAAACTGCCGCCCCGATGTGAACTGGTGCGGATCGGTGACCGTCGCTGCCAGAGCCGACGCCGTGATGATCCCGATCCCTGGAATGGTCTGCAGACGCTTCACGACTTGATTGTCACGCGACCAGAGCTTCAACTCCTTCTCGAGAGCCCCGATCCGGCCCTGCAGTTCGCGCACTTGCGCCGCCACAGTAATCATGATCTTGGCCGCCAGCATAGGAAGCTCCAGCGCCTCACCATCGAGCAGCCGTTCGACCAACCGGAGCATGTGCTGAATGCCTTTGGCCAGCACAATGCCGAACTCGGCCAACTGACCCCGGATCATGTTCACCAGCTGAGTGCGTTGGCGGATCAGCAGATCACGCACCCGGTGCAGTGCCAACAGCGATTGCTGCTCGGGCGACTTGATCGCAACGAAGCGCATCGTCGGTCGTGTGACCGCCTCGCAGATCGCCTCGGCGTCGCCCGCATCGGTCTTGCCGCGCTTCACATAAGGCTTCACGTAAGCCGGCGGCATCAGTTTGACGCTATGCCCCAGCGCCGAGAGCTCGCGCGCCCAGTAATGGCTCGTGCCGCAAGCCTCCATGCCGATCAGGCAGGGCTCAAGACCCGCAAAGAAGGGCATCACCTGGCGCCGCCGCAGTGCCCTGCGAACGATAACTTCTCCCGCCTCATCTACGCTGTGTACCTGGAAAACGTTCTTGGCCAGATCCAGCCCGACAGTGGTAGTCTTCATAATGGATGGCTCCTCTTGCTCGTGGTCCTTGATGGAAACCACAACTTTGGCACCTAGATGCCGGGAGCGGGAGCCATCCACCCCATCTGCTTTAGGGTGTAAACCGGTCGTGATTGACGGTGCCCGCTGACGGCGGCTTTTAGCCAAAAACTGCCGTCGTCAATTCGTCGAGCCTGGTATGAAAACAACCCGATACCGTCGATATCTTATTATTTTGTATTAACTATAAATTCATACATGGTTACGTAACCTCGTATCGAGATGTTAGTTAATCGAAATATCACGATCGGTGCCCACCGTACCAGTATTCGGCTCGAGCCCGAGTTCTGGGTAGGACTTGCCGACATAGCGCAGCGCGAGCATCTGTCGATCGATGCATTGTGCACTGAAGTTGATCGCGGCGCTGGCAATTTAACTCGAACAGCGGCGATCCGGGTTTTTATAGCGGCTTACATGGTGCGGCAAACCACTCAACAACCGCAGCGTTCGTTTGCCATGCGGACAAGTGGTCAAACTGAAACCGAACAGACTGAAGCGTACCCCGCAGCAGCCTAGGTATAACATGTCGTTGTCTGCCCGGTCTTGACCATCGAGACGACAAATCAGGCCTCAACAATCGATGCAGCATGATTTTCAATTTTTGAACGGGAGTATCGGCAATCACGGATTACGCGGTTGCCGCCGAGTAAATTGGTGAGTGTCATGGAAATAGATAAACGGACCGAGATGAAATCGGAAGTTATAAGCAAGCTCACAGATCAGGCGGTAGATAAGAAAAGGTCCGTAGTCGTATCAGGTCACCGGACCAGCGTGTCGTTGGAGCCGGTATTTTGGGAGCAATTGGGCGTGCTCGCAGCGAAACAGCGGATCTCAGTAAACGAACTCGTTACCCGCATCGATCAACGAAAAAGCGGTAGTCTCACCAGTGCGATCAGGGTATTCGTCCTGAAAAGCGTACAACAGAAGCTCCGTACCGTTAGGGCAGTATCTGATGCAGGGCTGCCCTATCCTCGATAACGGACATCGCAGTCGATACTTGGTTAATTAGCGGCGTGGCCAGGATTGGCAATGTTGGCCAATATTCGCGCAAGATCGTAGCTCCCCAAATTTTTGTAGTTTTTCTTTACCGCTTCGGCGGAGGGATTTTGTGAGTCACCAGGTCTGTTTTGGGTCAAAAGCAGCCGTGATCAGCTGCGCCGGTTTACGGCAGGAATGTACCCAATTCCGGTCGTGAAATCATCCGATGGCGGTTTTGGGGTGTAAACCGGTCGTGATCAAGGGCACCCGTTGACGGCAACTTTTAGCCAATAACAGCCGTTCAGAAAAAGCTAATATAAGGGCTGGCTGAAGAGCTTGCGCTGGCCCGGATCGGCACAACTTAGTGCTCTTCTTAGTGCGCTTCCGCAACCGGATTGAGTTACCGTGACGACACCGAAAGCTCTTTAGTGATAGAACAAATGCTTACCGATACGCGCGCTAAGACGTTTTCTGGCGGCCCAATGAGGGCGGACTTTGTGATGGTGGAAAAACAAGGCCCCATTGGTGGGATCGGAGTGCTTTCTGGAAACCACGGCAGCTGCAAGTTTTAACGCCGACTCCCACGCTCTGTGTTCCGTCGGTTGATCGCTCTTGCCATCACACCACCAAGAAAATTGGCAACGTCCGAATTTTGATTCGTCCCCCTGATAAACAACATCGCAAATAGTGCTGGGAAATTTGGGATGGACCATTCGGTTGACGGTCACGTGAGCGACAGCAAGTTGACCTGTCCGAGACTCCGAGCGAGATTCCCAATAGATGTTCTTTGCTAAGCAACTGATTTGAGCGTCGCTGCTGGTGTTACCCAACGAAGCACTCGCTAATATCAATGCGGGCTGATCGGCTTTGGCGGCAGGAATACCCCAACCCAACGTAGCCATAACGACGGCTACAAACGTCAATTTTGTCACGGAAAAGGCCCTTAGTGCTGTTCTGAGAGCGCCAGGAGGAGCTAGGCTTTTAGATATTCTATGACCACGAGTCCAGAGCGATTTACGTGTGTATCATCCCTGTTGCGAGACGTTAGAAGTGCCGATGTACGAAGTTGGGAGTTCAACGGTCGTGGCCAGACGCCGGTGCTGACGACCGGGTTTTGTTATTACAGGTCAGGCAACACATAGGCTCTTAAGCCAGCCGAAAGCCTTGATAAGAGGATTTCAGGGTCTTCTTCTGGCGTTTGCCTGAATTAGATGACTGCACCAATTGACTCCGACCCTTCGCCACGGTTTTGATGCACATGCCAATATGGTCAACACAAAAACTAAGAGAGAACGATGGCTTATAAGATTGACGAAATTGAAGGTATCGGACCGGCCTACGCCGTTACCCGGGCTGTGATCCGGTGAGAGCAAGCGTCGGGCCGCTTTGGGGAAAATGCCGTCGTAATCACCCATTGCTAGCCGCCATGGCGCCGGTCGCATTTGAACGTTGCTGCTTGGTTAATCACCTAAGAAAGTAAGTCGCCCAGAAAGCGCTTCACGTCCGGCGAATTCCAATCCAAACCGCCTTCGACAACGCCGACCATTCGACCCTGACGATCGATAACGAAGGTTGTCGGAACGCCCCGGACGCCGATGACCGCAGCCATGATGGATTCCGGATCGATGAAGACTTTTAGATTTTTCAGGCCGCGCTTTGCGTAATAGCGTTTGACGATTTCGGCCCCTTCGCGGTCTTGCGACAGGGCCACGACGAGCAACTTTTTCTCATCGTATTGCGCTTGCAAATCGTCAAGCTTTGGCATCTCCCGGAAGCAGATCGGGCACCAGGTGGCCCAAAATATGGCGATCACCACACGGTCTTGAAATTCGACAAACCCCCAGTTTCGTCCGGTTTCATCCTCGAAGGCGATTTCCGGCACCATCTGCTTTTCGTCGAAAAGGCGGATTCCCGCTGGGGCGTTGTCGATGGATTGTATTTTCTGTTTGGCCTGCGAAGCAACTGGCGCGACACCGAACAGCGCTATTACAAATATAAAGATTCTCAAGGTCTTGGGCATTGTTGATCGTCCTCGGTGAAGCGCCGGTCGGTTGCCGTCTGTCACGCGATCGATTGATACCGGCAGTTGATACTGGACGGCTGACACGCCGCCGTATCGGTGGAGACGGCCCGGCGCCCCTCATAGGCGCCGGGC
>JABDJY010000437.1 GCA_013003285.1 Alphaproteobacteria bacterium
GTCCTGGCCCAGGCACATATACAGGGTGCCGGTGCAGGTCAGCCGGACCCGGTTGCAGGATTCGCAGAAATTGTGGGTCAGCGGGGTGATGAAGCCGAGCTTCTGGCCGGTCTCCTTAACCTCCATATAGCGCGCCGGGCCGCCGGTCTGGTGGTCGCTATCGGTCAGGGTCCAGGTCTCGGCCAACTTGGCGCGCACCATGGAGAGCGGTAGATATTGGTCGATGCGCTGCTCGCCGATCTCGCCCATGGGCATGACCTCGATGAAGGTCAGATCGAAGCCGCACTCGCCGCACCAGGTCAACAGCCGGTCGAGCTCGTCGTCGTTGATGCCCTTCAGCGCCACCGTGTTGATCTTGACCGCCAGACCGGCCTGCTTGGCGGCGGCCAGCCCGTCGAGCACCTGGTCGAGATTGCCCCAGCGGGTGATGGTGGCGAATTTGTTCGGGTCCAGCGTATCGAGCGACACATTGATGCGCCGCACCCCGGCATCGGCCAGCGCGCCGGCATGTTTGGCCAGTTGGGTGCCGTTCGAGGTCAGGGTCAACTCATCCAGGGCGCCGCTTTTCAGATGGCGGCCCAGGCGGTCGACCAGCCACATCACGTTCTTGCGCACCAGCGGCTCGCCGCCGGTCAGGCGCAGCTTGCGCACGCCCATATCGACGAAGGCGCTGCACAGCCGGTCGAGCTCTTCCAGCGACAGCACATCGGCCTTGGGCAGAAACGTCATGTCCTCGGCCATGCAGTAGACGCAGCGCAAATCGCACCGGTCGGTGACCGAGACCCGCAGATAATCAATCTGGCGGTCGAAAGGGTCGATCAGAGGGGAGCTGTTCATGGTGCCTGCTTTGCTTAAATGCCGTAGTTCGAGAGCCGAGGTTTGAGAGATGTATGTAGTACATCTGGCGGCAAAGAAGTAGGGGGCGGCGAAACCGTTTTTCTGGCCCCATTTTTGTCCCTTTCTTCCGGCCCTAAACGTGCGGTAATTTCGCGAAATTCAAAATGGTAAAAAACGCCTATAAATGCTAAAAAACGCAGGATGACCCCTTTTTCGGTGTTGCGGCAAGACGGGGCAAGGACAGGCAAGAAGGGGCAAGAATGAGCGAGCTGATGACCACCCACGAGGTCGCGGACTATCTGCGCATCAAGGAGCGCAAGGTCTACGATCTGGTCCGCCAGGGCGATATTCCCTGCTCGCGCCGGTCGGGGAAATGGCTGTTCCCCAAGGCGCTGATCGACCGCTGGGTGCTGCAGGGCGTGCGTTCCACCGAGCTCGCCCTGGGGCCGGCACCGGCGATCATTGCCGGCAGCCATGACCCGCTGCTCGACTGGTCGGTGCGCGAAAGCAATTGCGGGTTGGCGATTTTGGCCGGTGGCAGCCTCGACGGCCTGTCGCGCGTGGCCGACGGCGCAGCCGCGGCCTGCGGGGCGCATATGCGCGATCCCGACACCGGCACCTACAATGTGCCCTGGGTCGCCCGCACCCTGGCGGCGCGCGACGTGGTGGTGATCCGCTGGGCGCGGCGCACCCAGGGCCTGCTGGTGGCGGCGGGCAATCCGCTCGGCCTGAGCGGCATCGCCGATCTTGGTGGCGCCGCCAAACCGCGGGTCGGCCAACGCCAACCGGGGGCGGGCAGTCAGATGCTGCTGGGCCAACTGCTCGACGAGGCCAATATCGATTTATCCCAGGTCGATCTGATCGCGCCGCCGGCGCGCAGCGAGGGCGATCTGGCGCAGCTCATCGCCGACGGCAAGGCCGATGCCGGCGTCGCCATCGCCGCCGTGGCGCGCACCCACCGGTTGGATTTCGTCTCCCTGGCGACCGAGTATTTCGATCTGGTGATCCGCCGCTACGACTATTTCGAACCGCCGATCCAAGCCCTTCTGGCCTTCGCGCGCAGCGCGCCCTTCGCGGTCCGCGCCGACGAACTCACCGGCTACGATGTCAGCGAGGTCGGGCAGGTGGTGTGGAACGGCGACTAGGGTTTGGCCTAAGGCTCGCCAGGCGTTTCGGGCTCCGCACCGTCTTCCACGTCGCCGGGTGCTTCCGGTTCGGGCGCGGCGGCGGGGGGCGGGTTGGGGACCACCGGCTTGTCGCGCGGGCGCGGGCCGCCGGTCTCGGCCCAGCCGATGACCCGGCCGCGGCGGGCCAGCACAGCGCTGGGAATTTCGACGCCGATGCGCGTCGCGGTATCCCGGTTGATGACGATATAGGACGGTTCGGCGGCCTGCAGCGGGGCGCGGGCGGCCGAGGGCTCTTTCAAAATGCGCGCCACCAGCCGGCCGATTTGCCGCCCGGTGCCATAGGGTTCGGTTACGATCGCCGCTAGCGCGCCGCGCACCACACTGTCCTCGTCGCTGCTGAATACCAGCAGCCGCGCGGTCTCGGCGGCGGCGATGATGCGGTCGACCGGCGCGTCGGGAAATATCCGGCTGTCGAGCAGGATCACGGTTTCCGTGGCGACGTAGGATTCGATGGCGGCGGCGATCAGCCCTTTCTCGACCGAGACCGGCAATTGTTCGACGGTCAGGTTGAGACCGCGGGCAAATCCCATCATCTGGCGCAGGATCTCTTTATCGACCGGCTGGTCGGCATTGACCGCGATGGCCACGGTGCGCGCGGTGGGGGCGACATCGCGGATCAGCGCCAATTGGGTGTCGAAGCGGTCTTCCTCGACGATGCCGGTCAACAGTTTGGCGGTGCGGTCGCGGCGCAGATCGTTGGCGGTTTCCGGCCCGACCCCGGCGATGACCAGGGGCGTGCGCAAACGCTCGCCGGCGGCGATGCGCGCCGACGGGTCGGTGAAGGCGACAATGACATCGGCGCGCTCGGTGCTGAAGGATTTGACCAGATGGGCCGCCCGGCCGGCATCGGCATCGGCATTGTCGAAGCGCAGGCGCACGGTCTCGCCATCGCGGTAGCCGGCCGCGCGCAGCGCGTCGGTCATGCCGGTATAGAGGGCATCGATGGATGCATCGCGGACAATCGCGGTGACCGCGACGAAGGGCAGCGTCTCGAT
>JABDJY010000445.1 GCA_013003285.1 Alphaproteobacteria bacterium
GCTTTCATGATCGCAGTGGCCAAGGGGACATCGCGCATCAGCGCCGACCCGGCGGCCTTGCGCACGATCTTCTTGGCCGGGCAGCCGAAGTTGATATCGATAATCTCCGCCCCACGGCCAGCGACCATACGCGCCGCCTCGCCCATGATCTCAGGGTCGGTGCCGGCTAGCTGCACGGCAATGGGGCCGATTTCGCCGGTGATCCGCGACTTGCGCTCCGACAGGCGCGATTGCTGCAGCATCTCGCGGCTGGCGACCATCTCGGAAAACACCAGTCCGGCGGAATAACGCCGCACCAGCCGGCGGAACGGCTGATCGCTGACGCCCGATAAGGGCGCCAGAAACACCCGGTTGGGGACGGTCACGCCGCCGATGGTAAGCGGTTGGTTGACGCTCATAAAATAGGCAATAAGTTAGGGTGCATAATTAGTGAGCATAAATATATCATATTTGTGCGCTGCACAACAGCAAGCATGGCGATTTGACCCCACACTCTGGCGCGCCATCTTGGCAAGGTTCCGGCGCATCGCTACGGTGCCACACCCGCCCCTAAGCTCATGATTGGCCCACCGTGGATAGCACTGTTGCATTGATCGTTGCCGCCGGCCGCGGCCGCCGCCTGCCGGGCGACCGGCCCAAACAGTATCGCCACTTGGCCGGTCGATCGGTCCTGCGGCGCAGCGTAGACTCGTTTCTGGCCCATCCGGCGGTCGACCGGGTGAAGATCGTCTATAACCGCGACGACGACGCGCTCTATCGCGACGCCATGGCCGATCTGGAGCTAGCCCCGCCGGTCGAGGGCGGCGAGACCCGTCAGGACTCTGTCCGCTTAGGTTTGGCGGCGCTGGCGGACCATGGCCCGGCAAAGGTGTTGATTCATGACGGCGCCCGGCCGATAGTCCCCGCCGCCATGATCGGGCGGGTGGTCGATGCGCTCGACCATAATAGGGCAGTGATACCGGCCCTGCCCGTCAACGACACACTGAAACGCGCCGCCGATGGCGTTATCGCGGCAACCGTGGACCGTACTGACCTGTGGCAGGCCCAGACGCCGCAGGGGTTCCGCTTCGACGCCATCCGCGATGCCCATGAAACGGTGCAAGACGGCGCCCATACCGACGATGCGGCGGTCGCTGAGGCGGCCGGAATAGCCGTCGCCCTGGTGGCCGGCGCGGTCGAGAATATCAAGATAACCACCGAAGAGGATTTGGCGCGCGCCGGCCGATGGCTGGCGGCGGCAAGCGAGACGCGGGTCGGGTCGGGGTTCGACGTGCATCGTTTCGGGCCCGGCGATGGGTTGCGGCTGGCCGGGGTGACGATCGCCCACGACCAGGCGCTGATCGGGCATTCCGATGCCGATGTGGTGTTGCACGCGGTCACCGACGCCATTCTGGGCGCGCTGGGCGCCGGCGATATCGGCGAGCATTTCCCGCCCAGCGATCCAAGCTGGCGCGACGCGGATTCGGCGCAGTTTCTGCGCCACGCGGTTGAGCTGATGGCGGCGCGCGGCGGCCGCCTGTCCCATATGGACGTGACCATCATCTGCGAGCGGCCGAAAATATCGCCGCACCGCGCCGCCATGGCGGCCAGCCTGGCAAACATTCTTGGGCTGACGCCCAACCGGGTCTCCATCAAGGCGACCACCACCGAAGGGCTAGGCTTCACCGGCCGTGGCGAAGGTATCGCCGCCCAGGCCACGGCGACCCTGGCACTACCCAATGGGGACGGCATCTGACCATGGCTTCCTCCGACAAGAATTCACCCCCAACCGGCAAGCCATCGACCCTGGTGTGGTTCCTCGCCACCGGCGGCGGCAGTGGCGATTTACCCAAGGCGCCGGGGACCTGGGGGTCGCTGGCGGCCCTGCCCTGCGCCGCCATACTGGTGATGCTGGGCGGGCCGTGGCTGCTCTCGCTGGCCATTCTGCTGGCCTTCGTCGTCGGGGTTTGGGCCAGCGGCAAATACGCCGAAGCCATCGGGCTGGGCGATCCGGGCAGCGTGGTCATCGACGAATTCGCCGGCCAGTGGCTGGCGATCCTGCCGCTCGCCCTGGATTGGCGCTATTACATAGTCGCCTTCATTTTCTTCCGTCTGTTCGACATCTTTAAGCCCTGGCCGTGCCGTGCTGCCGAGCGCGCGCCCGGCGGTGTCGGCATCATGCTCGACGATATTGCCGCCGGCCTCTATGCCGCTATTTTCACCTGGTTGATTGCCGTATGGCTGGGCGCCGGAAAGACCCTGCCCACTTTGTTTGGATAAATTCATGTTCGATGCCCAACTGCTCCATGACGCCGCCGAATTGCTCGAGATCTGCCGGCGCGCCGATATCAAACTTGCGACCGCGGAATCATGCACCGGTGGCCTGATTATCGGCTGCCTGACCGAGATCGCCGGCTCCTCCGATGTGGTCGACCGGGGTTTCGTGACCTACTCCAACGAAGCCAAGACCGACCTGGTCGGGGTGCCGAATATGCTGATCGCCCTGAAAGGCGCGGTCAGCGAACCTGTCGCCCGCGCCATGGCCGAAGGCGCCCTGTCGCGCTCCATGGCCGATGTCACCGTGGCGGTCACCGGCGTCGCCGGCCCCAGTGGCGGCACGGCCGATAAGCCGGTCGGCCTGGTCCATTTCGCCGTCGCCGGCCGGGGCCGCCCGACCGTGGCCCATCACGATATCTTCCCCGGCAACCGCGCCGCGATCCGCGACGCCACGGTACAGACCGCGCTGGCCATGATCCGCACTCTGGTGAGTGGTGGGTAGGCAATACGCGGACCCCTCTCGTCCCAAATCCCTCCACCCATATCCACGCCCATAGCGAATAGCTCTCGATACCATTCACCATCGGTATTGGAGAGCGATTGGGCGGCGGCACTAGGTTTGGTCTGCACGGTTAATCGTGCGGG
>JABDJY010000455.1 GCA_013003285.1 Alphaproteobacteria bacterium
GGCCCGGCAGCGCTGTCGAAGACATCTCGATGTTGAAGGCCAACCCACCGGCCTCAGCCCGTTCGCGAACCATCACGATACAGGCGTCAACGACGGCTTTTAGATCAACGCGTTCTTCGTATAGAGTATCGTTGCCGGTCTCGATTTTAGAGATATCGAGAATGTCGTTAATCAAGGTCAACAGGTGCTGACCCGACTCATAAATGTGACCGGCATATTCGCGATGGGTTTCAATGTCTTCGCTATCCACAGGGCTGTCACCCATGATCTCTGCAAATCCAATGATCGCATTCAGGGGCGTGCGCAGCTCATGGCTCATATTGGCTAGAAATTCCGATTTTGAACGGCTCGCCAGCTCCGCTTCTTCCTTCGCATCCAGAAGAACCTGTTCGTTTCGCTCGCGCTCGATAACGCGGCCGATTAAGACCCCGACTTGGGTCGTGATCTCGAGCAAGTGAGCATCTTCTTCGACAAAGTCATCGGTAAAAAATTCCAACACCGCCGCGACCTGCCGGCCCGCCATTACGGGAACAGCAAAACCCGAGAGGAGTCCCGATTTAATGCGCGCCCGAACTCTCGGATGATCCAGATAAGCCGGACCGATATCCATCCATTTGGGCTGCGCCAACGCCACAACCTCGCCGGCCAACCCGGTACCGGGTGAAATACGTGTCCGCTCTGTCTCCAGCCGAAATTCCGTACAGCGATCGGGGGAATCGAAATGCCATAGGTTGGCCGAGATAAGATCGCCTGAGCCGTCCGGGCCAAAGCGATAGGCGTGACCGACCGACCACCCCATATAAGCGCACACTTCATCCAGACAAACTTGAATAGCGTCATCAGGGTTATCGGCATGGTTGGCGGCCACCGCTATTTTTCGCAGCATTTCGGCGGCCTGCGTTGTCTTCAATAGTTCCGCTTCGGCCTGTTTGCGCTCGGTGATATCGACGTTCAACACATAACAGCCAATCACTTCGCCATCGTCGCCAACATGTGGCAAATAGGTCGTCTCATGATCGCGTACGGTGCCATCGAAAGAGATGCGGCGCTGTTCGAAATTCAACTGCTCACCGGCGAGAGCGCGCTTAAGTTTGGGCTCGACCTTTCGAAACGTGGCTTCATCTTGAATTTCGCTCGAATGCCTGCCGATGATTTCTTCGCGGGGCTTCCCGAATAGCTCTTCGATTCCCTTATTCACCAGGCGATAGCGCAGATCGGAATCGAAATAAATGAAGTGACCCGGCATATTATCGGTGATCAAGCGAAGCCGTTGCTCGTTTTCCAGTATTTCGCGATCCGCGTTTACGCGTTCGGTGATGTCGAGCAATAGCGCGTAACAACCGAGCACCGCACCGTTCGCGTCAATCTCCGGCAAATAGGTCGAGTGGAAAGTTCGCGTAGAGCCATCCGGCGTTGTTCGTGTTTGCTCGAAGGTCTGCCGCTCGCCGTCAAGCGCCGCTTCGATATGCGGCTGAAGTTCCCGGTAACCGGCATCGCCGACAACTTCAAAGACCGGCTTACCGATCAACTGCTCGACCGGAACACCATGGAGTTCCTCGAAGGCCTTATTGCCGAACTGATAACGTTGCTCGGCGTCGAAATACACGATCGCGGCGCCGACATTATCGGTGATCAATTTCAGCCGTTGCTCATTCTCCTGCGCTTCGATTTCAGCACGCTTGAGCTCGGTAACATCAACGGATACGCCGTAAGTACCGACAACTTCACCTTGTTCGTCAAAGTCCGGTAGGTAAGTCGATTGGAAGCTAATATATTCTCCATCGCTCCCGACCCAACTACGCTCGAAACTCACCTCCTCACCATCGAGTGCGGCTTCAATATAAGGGCGAGCCGCGCTGTAGTTCTCTTCGCTTTGGATTTCGCACGACTTTTTCCCGATGATCTCGTCACGTGACAATTCAAAAAGATCGGTGAGCGCTTTGTTGGCAAACTGATACCGCTGTTCCCGGTCGAGATAAGTGATATGGGCGCCGACATTGTCGGTAATCAACTTCAACCGCTGTTGGTTTTCATGGGCCGCGATTTCGGCATCTTTGCGTTCGGTAATATCAATGGTCAGTCCATAGAGGCCAAGAACCTCACCGCTCTCATTGATATCAGGCAAGTAAGTCGACTGATAAGTGTGAAGGACACCGTCCGGCGCCGCCCGTTCGCGCTCGAAAATCGCTTCTTCGCCTCGAAGGGCCGCCTCGATATGCGGCGCAACATGCCGAAACATTTTCTCGCCCAAAACCTCGCGGGCCGTCTTGCCGATGGCCTCGTCACGCGACACACCTATAACATCCATGAATCCTTGGTTGATGAAGCGGTAACGCTGGTCGGCATCGAGATAGATGATATTGGCGCCGACATTGTCGGTTATCATCTTCAGCCGCTGTTCGTTTTCCCTCACCAGAGTCTCGGCGCGTTTGCGCTCGGTGACATCAACAGTCAGGACGTAACAACCGGCCACCTCACCGCTCTCGATGAAGTGCGGCAAACAAGTCGAGTGGTAGCTGCGCGGCAAGCCATCGGCCCCAACGCGTTCAAGCTCGAAAGTCACTTCTTCCCCGGCTAACGCCATTTCTGTATACGGCGTCACTTGTCGGGCGACAGCTTCGTCCTGAATATCGCTAATGCGTTTGCCGATGATGTCTTCGCGCGCCAATCCGAATGTTTCTTCGGCGGCCTTATTGACGAATTGGTACCGGTGGTCAGCATCGACGTAGAAAATGTTACCGCCAACACTTTCGGTGATCAGTTGTAGGCGCTGTTCGTTTTCCCGAAGTTCGGTTTCAGCCTGGGCACGCGCCGTGATATCGATCGATAACGCATAGCAACCCAATACCGCGCCGCTGCCATCAAAATGGGGCAGATAAATCGACTGGAAATTGCGTGGTGAGCCGTCGCTGGCGACCCGCGTTTGCTCGAAGATAACTTCTTCACCGGCCAGCGCCCGCTCAATATAGGGCCCCACTTCACGATACATAGCTTCGTTTTGGATTTCGTTAGCGTGCCTACCGACGATCTTCTCGGTCGGTAAGCCGTAAATCTCTTCGACACCTTTGCTGACGAACTGATAGCGCTGATCGCGGTCGATATAGATCACGTTGGCCGGCATATTGTCGGCAATCAACCGCAAGCGCTTTTCGTTGTCCTGCAGCGCTAATTCTGCCTGCTTACGTCCAGTGATGTCGACCGACAAGCCATAGCAACCGATGACCCGACCCTGATCATCGAAATGAGGCAGATAAGAAGACTGGTAAAATTTTGGGCTACCATCGGGTCCGGGCCGCTCGCGCTCGAATGTCACTTCTTCGCCGCCAAGCGCTGTGTCGATATACGGTGCGACCTGCTGGTACATATCCTCGTCGACAAGGTCGACCAAGGTCTTACCCAGAATGTGCTCGCGCGGTCTCCCGACCAGTTCGGCAAAAGCATCGTTGACGAACCGGTATCGGCGACTGGAATCGAAATAGACGATAACGGCGCCGACATTGTCGGTAATCAACTGCAGCCGATCGACACTCTCGCGCAAAGCGTTTTGGATCTGATCGCGCTCGGTTATGTCGCGGTTAATGCCAATCGTCGCGGGTTGACCCTTCTCATCGATGTAGGAAAAGACGACAGTATCGGTGATACCTTCGCTGCCATCTTTGCGAACGATATGGGTCTCGCCCGCCCAGTATCCATCGCGTTCCACACTCTCGAGAATAGTGGCCGTCAATGCCGGACTTTCCTCCGGGCGGCGGAAGATCGACGGTGTTTGGCCGAGAACTTCATCAGCCGTATAACCAAATATGCGCTCCGCCGCCGGGTTCCAATCGGTGATCGTGCCGTCACTGGCCGTCACCATGAGGCCATAGCTTTGCTGCTCGCGAAACAGCGCCTGCCGTAAAGACAGAGCCACGCCGGAAACGCCCCTTGAACTGTTTCCGCGGGCTTCGACTGGTGCCACGTTCTTCATCGTTCGTTTTACGACCGAATTCTTTATTGCCAGGCTATGCTATTATTTTTGGCAACTATCTCTACCTATTAGTGTTTTACGCATCGGTACCGCGTCAAAAGTGCCCCAATGGCCTTTATGTACGGTTAATGAGCCGGACCCGACTGTCCCGGTTATGCTGGGTCGAGCGGCGGCAGGGTTGCCCGATGCCGATAGGTCTAATCCGTGGCAACAGCCTCCCACCGGCGTTGCATGCTGTAGGGTAACCACTTGCACTTTTTATTAGTTGTAAGGGAATGTGCGGATGGCGCGTAATAGCTTGAAAGCGACAGCAGTTTTGGGTGTCGGTGCAATCATGGCGGCGAGCCTGATCACATCCTCGTCAGCGTTGGCGCAAGGCAAGAATGTCGCCCGCCAGGACTAGCACCAGAGCAGCTGGGTCTATCGCGCAATCACGATTAGGCCGGGATGCAAGTTGCAACCCACGCTTAGTTCCGAATTCGACCGCAAGAACCGGAATGCGGCAGATTTCGCCCGTGCCTATATCGGTCTAACCCTAAGGCGTGCGAAGACACACCCCAAGACTGAAACGGAGATCTACAATGGTAGCCATGACCGATACAGTTGCTGAAACAAAACCCGATATGCCATTCGCAAACGACCATGACCGCTGGGCGGCACTGGTTGAGCGCGACGTAAACGCCGACCGGAAATTTTATTACTCGGTCGCCACCACAGGGGTTTATTGCAAACCGTCCTGCGCTGCCCGGCTCGCGCGGCGCGAAAACGTCGCGTTTCACGCCACCCCTGCCGACGCCGAACGGGCTGGGTTTCGGCCTTGCAAGCGCTGCCGCCCAAGTGAAGCCATAGCAACGATCCGCTTCGCCGTCGGCGCGTGTTCACTGGGCGCTATTCTGGTTGCCGCGACCGACAAAGGGGTCTGCGCCATCTTGCTCGACGACGATGCGGGTGCTTTGGCGCGTGATCTGCAAGACCGTTTCCCCATGGCGCAACTGATCGGTGGCGACGCGAGTTGCGAACGGCTCGTCGCCAAGGTCGTCGGTTTCGTCGAGGCGCCGGCACGCGGCCTCGATCTACCGCTCGACATACGCGGTACCGCCTTCCAGCAAAGAGTCTGGAGTACGCTGCGCGAGATCCCAGCTGGCGAGACCGTCAGCTATAGCGCCGTCGCCGAGCGCATCGGTTCACCACAATCGGTGCGCGCTGTTGCCGGGGCTTGCGCGGCGAATGCGATTGCCGTCGCGATCCCCTGTCATCGCGTGGTGCGCAGTGATGGCGGATTGTCGGGGTATCGCTGGGGCATTGAGCGTAAACAGTCGCTGCTGGAGCGCGAGGCGGATTCTTGACCGTTCTCGCTCAGCGCCAATCCGTCAAAGATGCGAGCGGTTCGATCGCCACGCGGGTCGCCGCTCTCGATTGGTCCGCCGTCGCCGCACATCTTGATCGCGATGGATACAGCCACTTGTCGTCGTTGCTCACGCACGATGAATGTCAAGAATTGGCCGGGCTCTATCAGGAGGACACACGGTTCCGCAGCCGGGTTGTCATGGCGCGCCATAATTTCGGACGCGGCGAGTACAAATACTTCGCCTACCCCCTGCCGCGTCGGATCGCAAATTTACGAACGGCGCTCTACCGACCACTGTCAACGATCGCAAATCAGTGGGCCGAAACCCTGGGCAACGACATACGCTTTCCCGCCGGGCACAAAGCCTATCTGGCGCGCTGCCACAACGCCGGCCAAAGCAAGCCGACGCCGCTCATGCTGCGCTACGAGGCGGGCGATTATAACTGTCTGCATCAAGACCTTTATGGCGAGCATGTCTTCCCGCTGCAGGCCGTGTTCATGCTGTCGGCGCCGGATGACGACTTCACCGGCGGTGAGTTCATCCTCACCGAACAACGCTCGCGCATGCAGTCGCGCGCCGAAGTGGTACAATTGCGGCAAGGCGATGGCGTGATTTTCCCGGTACATAATCGACCCGTTCAAGGCAAACGCGGCGCCTATCGCGTGAATATGCGGCACGGCGTGAGCCGGATACATTCAGGCTGCCGCCAAACCCTCGGCGTCATATTCCACGACGCCGCATAACGTTAACCGGCGACATGGTCATGGCAGATCTGTTCAGCGAATTGGAACCCGAACCTCAGCCGCCGGAAGCACTGGGCGACGGCGCGACCCTGCTGCGGGGCTTCGCTGCCGCCGAGGCGCGTGACCTGGTTGCCGCGCTGGGATCGATCACCGCGGCGGCGCCGTTTCGCCATATGGTCACACCGGGCGGCCACACCATGTCGGTCGCCATGACGAATTGCGGCGACGCTGGTTGGGTAAGCGACCGCGGTGGCTATCGCTATGCGACGCGCGATCCAGAATCCGGTCGGGCCTGGCCAGAGATGCCAACTATCTTCCATGACCTCGCTGCCCGAGCGGCCGCGGCCGGTGGTTTTGGCGGATTTTCAGCAAATTCCTGTCTTATCAACCGTTACGAGCCCAAGGCCCGCATGTCGCTGCACCAAGATAAAGATGAGGGTGATTTCAGCGCGCCCATCGTGTCGATTTCGCTCGGCTTGCCGGCAACATTTCTGTTTGGGGGGATGAAGCGCAGCGATCGTCCCCAGCGTTTTCGGCTGGAAAGCGGCGATGTCGTGGTCTGGGGGGGCGCGACCCGCATGGCCTATCACGGCGTGGCCCCGCTCGCCGCGGGAGAGTCACCCTTAACGGGCGGGGTCCGTATTAATTTGACGTTCCGCAGGGCTCAGCTCGTGGCAGATTCTAGGCCGTCTCAAACATGAACTGCCAAAATTCTATAAAACCTCAGTAATTCTAATTAAATTAACTTTATTTATTAACCATATATATTTATTAAACACCGATAAAGTTTAAATAGTTACTTAACCGTTAAAGTTTCATTAATAAATTACTACTACTCTCCGACACATTATAAACGGTGTTTTCGGACGGGTTCAACCACGTCTCAGCCGCGGCCACTGCCGACTTTACCCCCGGCGACGGCGGTAGCGGCCCCGG
>JABDJY010000166.1 GCA_013003285.1 Alphaproteobacteria bacterium
GGTCTCGAACGCCTCGTGCACGACCAACTGCCTGGCGCCGGTTGCCAAGGTGCTGAACGATGCGATCGGGATCACGCGCGGCTTCATGACGACGATCCACTCCTACACGGGCGACCAGCCGACGCTCGACACATTGCACAAGGACCTCTATCGCGCCCGCGCCGCCGCCATGTCGATGATTCCCACCTCGACCGGCGCCGCGAAGGCCGTGGGCCTCGTCCTGCCCGAGCTCGACGGCACCTCGGTGCGGGTCCCGACCCCCAACGTGTCGATGATCGATCTGGTGATCGAGGCCAAGCGCAACACCACGGCCGAGGAAGTCAACGCGGCCATCGCCAAGGCGGCCGGGAGCAAGCAGCTCAAGGGCATTCTGGTGACCAACGACGAACCCTTGGTCTCCTCCGACTTCAACCATAATCCGGCGAGTTCGGTGTTCGACCTGACCCAGACCCAGGTTACCGACAAGCGAATGGTGCGGGTGTTGAGCTGGTACGATAATGAATGGGGCTTCTCGTCGCGCATGAGCGACACCGCCGTGCAGATGGCGAAGCTGCGGTAAGGGCGGTAGCGCTGATTATTCAGACTTACGCCAGCAGTGCTTCACCTTTCGAAAACTGTGGAAGCAGAATACAGGGATAATCGACCTCGCCAGGACGGATCGAAGTCAAAATGCGTAGTCCACACTGGCCGACAACCAGATCTATGTCAGTTTGGCCTTTCCACCTTTTAGTCTCGCTCTGATCTGCCCGCTTTTTAGAAACATAGTTCATGGCGTTTGCAGAAAGGTTCTGCTGCCATTCCGGTTGATCTGTGACCCAAACATCGAATTGAAGATAATAAGGTTCATTCACAGGACGTTCCGCAAATCGGATATTCGCTGGTGGCCCTTGATAATTCCCCAGAGTTCTCTCCGACCTCGCCGGAAGGTCTGAACTCGGCACATCGTGCGGTAGGATTATACTTTGCGGAAGCCCTTCCAAAACTTCAAAATCGGGGAGAAGTATGGAAAACCAAGCAAACATGAAACCATCATCCTCAGACGAAGTTTGCTTGAGCCCTCTGGGGCCATCTTCACGACATCCACGAATGGCAATATGCGACGCCCAACTTCCATTTGGCTTTCTTGGATCCAGAGTAACGTGATCTATCTCGACGCGCTCCCCGTCCTTTGCTTCGGAGCCCAGAGGCATAACCAAAACCTCGAAGCCCGGGCAGAAGAGCGTCCTGTTTCCAGTGGTATAAACGAATGCACCCAACATCCGAGGGACACCGGCAAAATCGTCCGTATACGAGTATCGCCATGTGCCTGGAGGACCGCCCTCTAAAAATGACTTTCGAAACGGTGCAGACCATCGGTGATCTAAATCAATAGCTTTTTGGCCGCCATTTCCCGGTGGAGTCGGCAGAGAAAGTAGTAACGACGTTTTATCAGAGTTAGACATTCGCTACCTCCAGCCATAGCCTATTTTTTCGCACATGTGACCGATTTCTAAGTTCATCCGGAGTCGTCAAATTCAGCGCACCCCCTGTTGTGCCGATCCTCCCTGGCTAGCCTGGGATGTCGGCAAGCCCTTGATCGCCTCGCCGACCTCCTTGTCGGCTGCCACAAGATCGAACTGGGTCTGTAGATTCATCCAGAACTGCGGATCGGTATTGAACCAGTGGGCCAATCTAAGCGCGGTATCGCCGGTGATCGAGCGCTTGCCGTTGATGATTTGGCTCACGCGGTTGGCGGGCACGTCGATTTGCCGGGCTAGCTCCGTCGGGCTTACTCCGATTTCGGCCAGCTCGTCTTTCAATATCTCGCCCGGATGGGCTGCGCGTTTCAACATTGGCTCGGTCCTTCGCAAACAACCTTTGAGATAGACGCCTTACGTCAATCGTCAATATCTGACGCGAGCTCTACCTTGGAACCGCAGACCGCGGCGTTTAGACTCCCCCTACCGCACGCAAGTTCGCGTCAGCGGGGAGCCGGACCATGAGACTGCAGCCCACCGGGAAGTTCGACAATAACGCCAAGACGTATGACCATATCGCGGTCACGCCCTTGGCCGCCGCCATGGGTGCGGCGATTTCCGGGGTCGATCTGTCGGCGCTGACCGACGCGCAGTTCGACGACATCGCCGATGCGCTCTACCGCCACAAGATGATCTATTTCCGCGACCAGCGGATGAGCCATGGCGACCAGGAGGCCTTCACCCTGCGCTTCGGCGACTTCGGCACCGATGCCTATACCAAGGGCCTGCCCGGTCATCCGAATATCCAGCCGGTGACCAAGGAAGCTGAGACCCGGGTGAAGATGATCTTCGGTGAGGGCTGGCATACGGACTCGCCCTTCCTGGCCCGCCCGCCGGCCATCAGCATGCTCTACGGCGTCGACGTGCCGCCCTTTGGCGGCGACACTATCTGGGCCAATACCGAACTGGCCTATGACTATCTGAGCGACACCATGAAGACCCTGCTGGCGCCTCTGCGGGTGCATATGTCGGCGGTCGGCGTGATCGGCATGATCGACCGCACCAACGCCGAAAAGGGCGAACCGGCGCCCGAACCCGGATCGAAGCAGACCAAGATCGGCGGCATGGAGCTTGAGATCGAACGGCAGTCGATGATCGAGGGCAGCTATCATCCGCTGGTACGCACCCACCCGGTGACCGGCCGTAAATCGCTTTATGTGGAAGAGACCTACTCGCAGGGTTTCGAGGGGATGACGGAAGAAGAGTCGCAGCCGCTGCTGGAATTTCTACAGCGTCATGTCACCCAGGCGTCGTTCACCTGCCGCCTGCGCTGGACACCGAACACGTTCGTGGTGTGGGACAATCGCAGCTGCCTGCATCACGCCTTCAACGATTATGACGGCCACCGCCGCGAGATGTACCGCACCACCGTTGAGGGCGAAGTGCCGGTTTAGAGGACAACAAGCCTCGCTGAAGACGCGAAACGACGGAGGCTCATCGGAACACACCTTCTAAGAAATCCCGGTTGAAAACAGTCCTCGAACGCTTCACGATGCCCGCGTTACGGGCGATAAATCACCAGCTTGAGCGCAGTTGGGCATGAAACTCGATCAATTTACTACCCTCTTAGACCAAGCCCTAGCGGAACAGAGCTTGGTGATAACCAGGCCGGATCCCGACGATCCGCTGTCCGGAATAGTCGAGCCGGGCACCGCGGTTAACCTGTCCCATGTCTACAATGCCTGTGACGAAAAGTCGGAGGTTGAGGCCCGACAGCAGATCGATATTTTCGTGGCGAGCCTGAAGCGTGCCACCTCGGACAACCCTGTCGCCGAGACTTGGGACGAAGTGCGTGCAAGCGTTCTACCCATCCTGCGCGATCGGGGGTCGATCCACTCGAGCCGTCTCGCTCCGCAGGCCAGCAAAGGCCAGGACAGCTATGGGATATTCCCCCATCTCGACATCGGCGCGGACCTAATCGCCCTGGCTGCCGTCGATACGGAAGATTCGATCGTCATGCCGGACGGTGATCAATTCGAGGACTGGGGGATGACATTTGAGGAGGTCTACGAACAGGCCCTGGCAAACCTGGCCGTTCGCGAACCGGGACCGATCGAAGACCTGGACGATGGCCTCTACGGTTTTTTCAACGGCGACGATTACGAATCCTCGCGCGTGCTGCTGCCGTCATTCCTGGACGGGCTGCCGAGCCTCGACGGTGATCCGGTGATCCTTTGTCCATCAAAAGATTCGCTGCTTCTCGCCGGCTCGAAGAATGCCGCGGCCCTCGCCGAAATGGCGCACCAAGCGGCGAATGTCATCCAGGCGCACCGGCCGCTCAGCGGACTGGCGATTGTCCGCCGTGATGGTGCATGGCATCCTTTCCCTGGTCCTGGCGATGTAGACACCGACGCGCTCCGATCGTTGCAACAGCAGTGGTTGTCAATATTGTATGACGAGCAAAAAGCATTGCTCGACGAGGCACTCGAGAAGCAGTCACGGGATATCTTCGTCGCGAACTATGGCATCGCCCCGCAAATCCCGGACTTGGCCGGGAAACATAGTTTTTCCACCTGGGGGGAGGATATCCATGTCTGGCTGCCCGAGGCGGAGATCGTCTTTTTCCCGCAGGACGACGGCAACATCTACTTTGCACACTGGGCTGCGGTACGAACGGTTATGGGGTCGCGGATGACCCCTCTGCATAATTATCCGCCACGGTTCGAGGTCGAAAGCTCCCCGAGCGAGAAAGACTTTGCGGCCATGGATGCACGTGTCCTTGAGCAAAAAAAGAAGCCATCTCTGTTCCAGCGTTTCAAGTCCAGGTAGAGAGTACAGCTCCCGAACTTCGGTCAGGCAGGCTACATCTCCATCGTCTCGGCGACCTCGATCGTGCCCATTTCCAGGAACGGGCAGGTCTTGGCCATCTCGAGGACCGCGTCCATGCTGTCAGCCTTCACGATGGAAAATCCCGACAACGGATTCGCCCCGCCATCGTCGGCCACACCATCCGCACTGACGGTCTTGGACTTGCCCAGGGGCGTGCCGGGATTGACCATGGCATCGCCCAGGTCGGCGATCCAGGCGTGCCATTTCGCCATGAGTTCGGCGCCCTGCTCGGGCGTCTCGGGTTTTTTGCCGCCGTGACAGGCAAACATGAACTCTGGCATGGGTCCTCTCCTTTTGCAGGTTTCTGTTTGTCCTATGAGGCTACACTTTCAGGGGTCGAGAGTATTGTGTTCAGTGTGCCAAAGGCCGCGTCCCAGCCGCCGGCGAAGCCCTGGCGCGTGCCTTCATCTTGGATCGCACCATGAACGAGGCGGATATCGGTGCCGCTGCCGTTGGCGGTGAAATGGACTTCGACCTGCGAAGCCGGCGTGGCCTCGCGATCGCCATTGGCATGTTCGACGAAATAGGACCAGGTGAAGCGCAGGAGCTTGCCGGGATCGATCTCGAGATATTCGCCCTCGAACCCGACCGACTTCTCCGCATCGCTCGATTTCAAAAACTGCCAGGCACCGCCGGGGCGCAAATCGATGCGCGCGCCCTGCAGCGAGTTCGGCGCATAGCCGAACCACTTCATGACCATGTCCGGATCGGTCCAGGCCTGAAACACTCTTGCGGGAGCGGCAGCAAAATAGCCCTCGACAATGATCGGATCTTCACCGGGTTCTGTGCGCACAAACTCTAGCGTCATTCTTCCTGCCCCACCAAAACTTGCGCCAAATTATCAAATTGTCGCGTCCAGAATGTTTGGTAGTTATCCAACCAGTCCGACGCCTCTTTCATAACCGCGGCGTTGAGCCGGCAGTGACGCGTCCGGCCGCGTTTCTCAACCACCAACAATCCGGCATCCCGCAGCACTCGCACATGCTTCGACACGGCAGTCTGTGACATATCGAAGGGCGCGGCTAAATCGGAAAGCCGGGCTTCGCCGTGGGTGAGCTGCGCCAGTATGGCGCGGCGTGTGCCATCGCTCAACGCCGCGAAAGTCGTATCGAGATTGTGCATCTGTAATCCGAATTACTGAACCATCTGGTTTACTTTATAGCCGGCCATCCCTATAACAGTCAACCACATAGTTCAGTTTTATCAGGCGTCACGAAGACATCGAGGTCATCAATGATCGAGCTTTACGAATTTCCACCAACGCGCTCGCAGCGCGCAAAATGGGCACTTGAGGAGTTGGGGATCGACTATTCCAGCCAGCTCGTCGATATGATGGCGGGACAGCAGGATGCGCCAGCCTACCGGGCGATCCACCCCCTGGGGGTCGTCCCCGCTCTGAAGACCGACAGCTACACGATCTTCGAATCCGTCGCGATTGTGCTGCAACTGATCGACGAGCATCCCGAGGCGAAATTAGCCCCCGCCGTTGGCGCCCCCGAACGCGCGCTCTATTACCAATGGTGCGTCTTCGCCAGCGCCGAACTGGATCCGCCAATCATGATGTATTTCGACAACACGCTGCGCCCGCTCGAGCATATGCACCCGCCCGGCACTCTGCATGACGCCGGGCTCGCCGAACGGGGACGTCGCGATTTCGCAACCCGCGCCGGCATTCTTGCCGACGTCCTGCGCAATCGCGACTATCTACTGGGCTCTGAGTTTTCAGGCGCGGATATTCTGGTGGGTCATAGTTGCTTCATGGCCACCCATATCGGACTGCCGATCGGCGACTACCCAATCCTTGAAGCGTATTACGGCCGCCTTCAGCAACGACCGGCTTATCAGCGGGCTTACGGCAGTTGAGTTATACGAGCAGCCGCGATTGGGGTAACGGCAGCCGTTGTCGCCAAAGCGTCAGCTAGCCTTCTTTTTCGCGGACGCAGATTTTTTGGTCTTGGCGGCTAACTTCTCGGCGGCGATCTGATCGGCGACTTCCTTATCAGCGGCCTCTTTGGCCAGTCGCAACGCCTTCTGTCGTGCCGCTCTGTCGGTTAATTCCTGCCAGGCCTTATCCTTTTCTTTCTGGGCCTGTTTGGCTTTCTTTTGGGTCGCGGCAAATTGTTCATCGGCCTTCGATCTAACTGACTGCGCCATTTTGGTATCCTTTGTTAGGTGAGTAGCGACACGCGCGAAGTTTTTCGCCCTCCAGCACAGGAGGACGTGCAAGGTCGCTGACGACTTGGCGCCGCGCGCCAATTATTTAATTTGCGTCGCTTTTGTGCCGCCGAAGAAATGACTGCGGATCAATTGGCTCGCGCCATTCGGTCCGCCAGGCATCCTCGCAGGCTGTATCGAAGAGAGCGCGCAGCGGTCGCCTCCAGCACAAAGTCTGGAGGCGATGCACGACGCGGCTATTCGACGATGGTAAGATTCTCGGCGGATGATTTGCCGTTCTGTCCGGCCTGAAGGTCATAGGAGACCTTCTGTCCTTCGTTTAGCGTGCTCAGTCCGGCGCGCTCGACGGCCGAAATGTGTACAAACGCGTCATTTGAGCCGTCTTCCGGCTGGATAAACCCAAACCCCTTGGCTGGATTAAACCATTTTACAGTACCCGTAGTCATAGATTGATAGTCCCATATATTAATGTTTCCCCCGGTTCATAACGTCCCGGAGGCGTGATCGAAGCTCAAACGATAGAAGGAAGCAGTGAGGAAACGCCAGGCGTTTCACCTAATTCCGCCGAAAGGCGCCGGTATTCACCTTGCTAATATGGGGGAACGGCAACAAAAAGCAAGCTTTTCCACCTTCACGCCGCCACATCCATCGGTCGTTGCTTGAAATAATCCACCAGATAATCGACGAACGCACGCACTTTGGCCGATAGATGGCGGCCCGGCGGGTAGATCGCGTGTACTGCGGGTTCGGGCAGGCTATAGGCCTGCAATACTTCTTCCAGGCGGCCGTCGTACAGGTCCTGGCCGACCATCCAGGTCGGCAAATTGACGATACCGACCCCTTCAAGCGCCGCCTCGAGCAGGGCCTCGGCATTGTTCGACGCGATATTGCCGGTCGCCGGCACCATATATTCCGTGCCGTCCGAGCCCATCATGCGCCAGGCATTACCGGTCGATAGATAGGCGTAGATCAGGCAGTTATGGGCTTCCAACTCGCGCGGTTCGCGGGGCCGGCCATACTTGTCCCAATAGGCCGGGGTCGCCGCGATGACCCGGCGCGCATCGGCGAGCTTGCGCGAGATCAGGCTGGAATCCTTCAATTCACCGACCCGGATCAGCATATCGGCACCTTCCGCGATGGGATCGACGAACTGATCGGTCATGGAGACTTCGAGGCGGATATCGGGATAGCTGGCGAGAAATCCGCCGAGCGCCGGCACCACATGGCGCCGACCGAAGACCACGGGCATGTTCACCCGCAGCAGGCCGCGTGGTTCGGTATTGAGTTGAGATATGGCGGATTCCGCCTCGTCGATATCGGCCAGGATCCGGCGACAGCGTTCATAATAGGCGCGACCCTCCTCGGTCGGCCCCAGGCGGCGCGTCGTCCGATTGAACAGACGCGCGCCGAGCCGGTCCTCCAGACGCGAAATCTGTTTACTGACAGCGGACGGGGTCAGGTTCATCTGCCTTGCGGTGGCGGAAAAACTACCCGAATCGACCGCTTTGACGAATAGATCCATCGAGGTCAGAGTATCCATGGCACGCTCATTTGTTCCGTAAGGGAACATATTTGTTATATTTTTGCCGAGGGATCAATAGCTGCAATCGGAGCGCCCGGCATGTCTGACGAATTAAGACCGCAAATCGTTGTTTATGCCCTGCCGGACGCCTGCGCCGCGCTGCAGGCTGCAGCGGCGCACGATCTGCACATCACTCTGGTCAGTCCGGCCGGAGCCGCGGCCTTTGCCGGGCCGGGATGGTTTCGCGCGCTGGTCGCCCAGGCAAGTGCTGCCGTACCCCAGGCCGATTTCGATGCGATCCTCGACTGCGCCGGTAGTGCCGGTCTCGCCATGGCGGCGATGCGCGAAGGTGTGGCAGCGATCTGCTTCGACGGGCCCGCCGATGTGCGTGCCAAGATCGAAGACATGGCCGCCCAGTCGGGATGTGTTGTCGCGATGATCGATTACGATCAGGCTCTCGATCTGGACCGCTGCGAGGATGCTGCGGCAGCCTGCGGCGACTGGTTAGAGCAGTATCAGACCGGGAAAATAGCGGAAAATACCGTCTAACATTTGCATTCGGCCGACGCGTCGGCTAAGTCAGATTGCCGAGTGCGACCTGGCCCCGCGCGGCAATCTCAACCTGTTCAACGCACGGGATCAAATCCATGAAAGTCACCCAAAAGGTCCGCAAGATTCTGTCTTACTATGAGGCCGATAACCCCGGCACCAAGACAAATCTGGCCCGCATTTTAATGACCGGCAAGCTGGCGGGTACCGGCAAAATGGTGATCCTGCCCGTCGATCAGGGCTGGGAACACGGGCCGGCGCGCAGCTTTGCGCCCAACCCGCCGGCCTACGACCCGCATTATTTCTTCAAGCTGGCGGTCGATGCCGGCCTGAACGCCTATGCCGCTCCGCTCGGTCAGCTCGAAGCCGGCGCCGACACCTTCGCGGGTTCGGTACCGATGATCCTGAAACTCAACAATTCCAATTCCCACGCCACCAGCAAGGATCAGGCGATTACCGCCTCGGTCGGCGATGCGCTGCGCCTGGGGTGTGCGGCGGTCGGGTTCACCATGTATCCCGGCTCCGACGATCAGTTCGAAATGGTCGAGGAAATCCGCGAAATCGCCGAGGAAGCGAAATCCTGCGGCCTGGCCGTGGTCATCTGGTCCTATCCGCGCGGCGGCAATCTGTCGAAAGAGGGCGAGACCGCCATCGACGTGACCGCCTACGCCGCCCATCTGGCGGCGCAACTCGGCGCCCACATCATCAAAGTGAAGCCGCCGACCGATTTTATCGAGCAGCCCGACGCCAAGAAGGTCTACGAGGCGCAGAATATCGATATCTCGACCTTAAGCGCGCGGATCGCCCATGTCCTGCAATCGTCGTTCAACGGACGGCGCCTGGTGGTGTTCTCCGGCGGTGCGGCCAAAGGCACCGATGAAATCTATGACGAGATTCGCCAATTGCGCGACGGCGGCGCCTCGGGCTCGATCATCGGGCGCAACAGCTTCCAGCGCTCGCGCGAGGACGCGCTCAAGCTGCTCGACGACATCGTACGGATTTATCAGGGCAAGTTCTAAGTCTGATCGAAGGTAGCTGGGCCCACCCCGTGGCCAAATCACCGCCTGCCGCCGACACCTGCCGGCTCTATCTGATCACGCCGCCGAACCTCGATGGCGACGCGTTGGGCAAGTTCGTCGATGCGCTCACCGAGGCGCTCGACGCCGGCGATGTCGCCTGCCTGCAGATCCGTATCAAAAACCCCGACGACACGCCGGCGCCCGATGCCTACATCAGACGGGTCGCTGAAGCTCTGGTACCCGTCGCCCAGTCCCGTGACGTCGCGGTTATTATGAACGACCGGCCGGATCTAGCCCTCGAACTGGGCTGCGACGGTGTCCATGTGGGCCAGCAGGACGCCGCCTATAAGCAGGCCCGCGCCACCGTCGGGCCAGATGCGATTGTCGGCGTCACCTGCCATGATTCACGCCATCTGGCCATGGCGGCCGCCGAGGCCGGGGCCGACTATGTGGCCTTCGGCGCCTTCTACCCAACCACCACGAAATCGCCCAAATCCTCGGCCAGCCCCGAGCTGTTACGGTGGTGGAGCGAGGTGATGGAAGTACCTTGCGTGGCCATCGGCGGCATCACGCCGGAGAACAGCGCGCCCCTGATCGACGCCGGTGCCGACTTTCTGGCCGTATCGGCTGGAGTATGGGCCCATCCCGACGGTCCTGGCGCGGCCATAGCGAAATTCACCGCGGCGATCGCCGCGGCCCGACCGGCCGATTGATCGCCGCCGTTGCGTTGGCTCCAGCCACCTGCTAGAGCAACGCCGCAAACATCCTCGCATGGGCACCAAGCTATGAAAATAGACGGCAACGAAATCCGTCCCGGCAACGTTATTGAACATCAAGATCGTCTCTGGCGGGCGGTCAAGATTCAACATGTTAAACCGGGCAAGGGCGGCGCTTATCTGCAGGTCGAGCTGCGCGACGTGCGCGGCGGCACAAAACTCAACGAGCGCTTTCGCTCAGCCGAAACCGTCGAGCGCGTGCGGCTGGACCAGAAAGAGTATCAATTTCTGTTCGCCGACGGCGACCAATATACCTTCATGGACCAAGACAATTACGAACAGGTCACCCTGGGCAGCGAGATTCTGGGCGAGGACCAAACCCAATTCCTGCAAGACGGCATGATCGTCACCATCGAATCTTATGAGGATTCGCCGATCGGCCTCGAGCTGCCCGAACGGGTCACACTGGCGGTCACGGAAGCCGATGCCGTCGTCAAAGGTCAGACCGCCTCGTCATCGTACAAGCCGGCTGTTTTGGAAAATGGCGTGAAGGTTCTAGTGCCGCCCCATATTGAGGCCGGCACGCGCATCGTTGTGTCGACCGCGGACGCGACCTACGTCGAACGCGCCAAGGACTAAGGCCTTTCCTGTTCCCGGGCGCAGTGGCGCCATGGGCAATCAAATCGACTGAGTAGAACCGGTAATGCGTACCCCGATTATCAATGTTATGGACCGCGCCGCCCGGCGCGCCGGCAGGCTTTTGGCGCGCGATTTCGGCGAGGTGCAGCAACTGCAAGCTTCGCGCAAAGGCGCCGGCGACTTTGTCACCGCCGGCGTGCGCAAGGCGTCGCAGACCCTGCGCTACGAGCTGGAGAAGGCGCGGCCGAAATTCACGTTTCACGGCGAGCCGGCCCCCAGCGACCCGGCGGCACCGGACGATGCGCCGACCAGCAACAATCGCTGGATCGTCAGCCCCCTCGATGCCACCACCAACTATGTCCACGGGCAACCGCATTTCGCCATTTCGATCGCCCATGAAGAAGACGGCCGTCTGGTAAACGCCATCGTCTACGACCCGCTGAGCGAGGAGCTGTTCTGGGCAGTGCGCAATACCGGCGCCTATGTGAAC
>JABDJY010000480.1 GCA_013003285.1 Alphaproteobacteria bacterium
GCCATGGGCGATGGCGGCATCACTGTCGGCATAGTCGCCGCCATCGGAGAAACTGTCGGGGGTCACGTTCACGATCCCCATTACCCGAGGCCACCCGTCCTCGCCGGACAAGGCATTGCCGGCAAATGTCGCAGTTGGGACCGATAGCGATGGGTCGGGATTGGCCTGCCCGGCAAACAGCCTATCCAATTCTGTGACCGGGTAAATCGACCGTTGCCGATCGCCCGCTGGGCTTCCGGAAATAACCTCCACATGGGTGAACGCCAACGGACCACCGGCCAACGGCAGGGCCGCACCATCCCCACAGAGAGATCGAGCATCCGCGCCGGCGATCAAACCGAGCGGACGGATGTGGGTTATTTCATCAGGGTCGGGCATTCAGCGGACGAATAGACTATAGACGGCGTGACGACGCCAGCCGCCGCCACGTTGGTCGTCTCTGCTTGGCAGTATTAGCCCTGAGGCTGCGGTTCCGGCTCAAAGCCGCCACTGGGCTTCTTACCGGCGGCACCGCTGGAGGGCACCGAAGAACGCACCGCATCGCCGCCATCGTCGTCGGGATCGGGACGGTCGATCTCGCCACCATCGAGCAAATGACGAACCTCGTCGCCCGACAGGGTCTCATATTCCAACAACGCCGTGCCGATGGTGTGAAGCTCGTGCAGATTGTCGCTAAGCACTTGGCGTGCCTCCGCCTCACCGGCTTCGACCAGCGCGCGGATTTCTTCGTCGATTATTTTCGCCGTCGCCTCGGAGACATTCTTATGCTGCGACACCGAATGGCCCAGGAAGACCTCTTCCTGATTATCTTCGTAGCGCAGCGGCCCGAGTTTCTCGCTGAAACCGTATTCGGTGATCATCCGGCGCGCCAGGTTGGTGGCCTCTTTAATGTCGTTCGAGGCGCCGGTGGTAATCTGTTCCTTGCCGAAAATAAGTTCTTCGGCGATGCGGCCGCCAAACATCATCGAAATCCGGGCCTTCAGCTCCAACTGCGAATAGGTGTAACGGTCGCGCTCCGGCAAGGACATGGTCACGCCCAAGGCGCGGCCGCGTGGAATGATCGTCACCTTGTGCAACGGATCGCAGCCTTCCACGTGGAGGCCAACCAAAGCGTGGCCCGCTTCGTGATAGGCCGTCAGACGCTTCTCATCTTCGCTCATCACCATGGACCGGCGTTCCGAGCCCATCATGACCTTATCCTTGGCTTCCTCGAACTCGGCCATGGTCACCATGCGGCGGCCCTTGCGGGCGGCCAGCAGGGCCGCTTCGTTGACCAAATTGGCCAGATCGGCGCCGGAGAAACCGGGTGTGCCGCGCGCAATGGTCTTCGCCACCACGTCGGGCGCCAAGGGCACCTTGCGCATATGGACTTTGAGGATCTTTTCGCGGCCAATGATGTCCGGGTTCGGTACCACGACCTGACGGTCGAAGCGGCCCGGGCGCAGCAGCGCGGGATCGAGAACGTCGGGACGGTTCGTCGCGGCGACCAAAATGACGCCTTCATTGCTCTCGAAACCATCCATCTCGACCAGCAATTGGTTGAGAGTCTGCTCGCGTTCGTCATTGCCGCCACCAAGACCGGCGCCACGATGCCGGCCAACCGCATCAAGCTCGTCGACAAAAATGATGCACGGTGCGTTTTTCTTACCCTGCTCGAACATGTCGCGCACGCGGCTGGCGCCGACACCGACGAACATCTCGACAAAGTCGGAGCCCGAAATCGTAAAGAAGGGAACATTGGCCTCGCCGGCGATGGCGCGGGCCAACAGTGTCTTACCGGTGCCCGGCGGTCCGACGAGTAGCACACCCTTGGGAATTTTGCCGCCGAGACGTTGGAATTTCTGCGGATCGCGCAAAAACTCGACAACCTCTTCGACTTCCTGCTTGGCCTCTTCAACTCCGGCGACGTCTTCAAACGTTACGCGACCAGAATGCTCCGTCAGCAGTTTGGCGCGTGATTTGCCAAAGCCCATGGCGCCACGGCCACCGCCGCCGCCCTGCATCTGGCGCATGAAGACAATCCATATGCCGACGATCACGATGAACGGCAGCCAAGTGAGCAGCATGCCAAGGATACTAATGCGTTCCTCAGGCTCCGCCGTAATACGGACGCCCTGATCGGTCAGGCGCTGCACCAATTGCGGATCATCGGGCGTGTAGGTCTTGAAGGGCGTCCCATTCCGCAAGGTACCCGTGACATCTTTACCTTCGATGACGACGTCGGCGACCTGGCCGCTTTCGACCTGGGAAAGGAAATCGGAGAAGGGGAGCGATTGCAACGCACTGTTCCGGCCAGAACTCTGGAACAGATTAAACAGCGCCACCACCAACAAGGCGATGATCACCCACAGGGCGAGATTTTTACCGATGTTATTCAACAGCCTACTCCGTTGACCGGACCGCGATACTTTAGCTTTATCACATTACAAATGCACGTGCGACGGCGCGCCACACCCCTAGGCATTATCCCTCAATCACATGGGTATCGAACGCCGCGGGGGCAATGGGTCCCTCAAATCTAATCGTAGGCCCAATTTCATAATCAGACCTTACCGAACCGCGCTGGCGCAACCGCCAATGGCGGCCGCCATATTAGCTCTAATCCCTTGATGGCCAACGGTTTCCGCTGGTTTACATAGCCCAGATG